>NZ_JBLYZG010000136.1:0-4267 GCF_049310245.1 Endozoicomonas sp. ALB115
CGGCCACAGCCCCTTTGAGCGCTGGTGACCACTCCTGCCTGCTGTCCACCAGTTTCGCCATGGCCCACAGCAGGTTAGCGATTTCCTGTGGTTTAAAGTTAGCTTTCTGTGCAATCACGTGGGGCAACAGCGCGACCAGAGCCTCTTTGAGTTCTGGTGTCCTGTCCTGCCCGTTGTCCACCAGTTTCGCCATGGCCCACAGCAGGTTGGCAATTTCCTGTGGTTTAAAATTAGCTTTCTGTGCGTTCACGTGGGGCAACAGCGCAGCCACGGCCTCGTTGAACTCTGGCGTCTGCACCTGCCCGTTGTCCACCAGTTTCGCCATGGCCCACAGCAGGTTGGCGATTTCCTGTGGGTTAAAATTGGCTTTCTGTGCGTTCACGTAGGGTAACAGCGCGGCCACGGTCTTTTTGAGCCCTGGTGTCCGCTCCTGCCCGTTATCCACCAGTTTCGCCATGGCCCACAGCAGGTTGGCGATTTCCTGTGGGTTAAAATTGGCTTTCTGTGCGTTCACGTAGGGTAACAGCACGACCACGGGCTCTTGGAACTCTGTTGTTTGCAACTGCCCGTCGTCCACCAGTTTCGCCATGGCCCACAGCAGGTTGGTGATAGCCTGTAGTTTAAAGTGAGCTTTCTGTGCGTTTACCTGGGGCAACAGCGCGGCCACAGTCTCTTTGAGTGCTGGTGTTTGCTTCTGCCCGTTGTCCACCAGTTTCGCTATGGCCCAAAGCAGGTTGGTGATCCCCTGGGCAGTAAATTGGTCTTTCTGTGCGTTCACGTAGGGCAGCAGCGCGGCCACGGCCTCGTTGAGCTCTGGTGTCCGCTCCTGCCCGTTGTCCACCAGTTTCGCCATGGCCCACAGCAGGTTGGCGATATGCTGAGGACTAAACTGGTCATTCTGTGCGTTCACGTGGGGCAACAGCGCGGCTACGGTCTCGTTGAGCTCAGGTGTCTGCTTCTGCCCATTGTCCACCAGTTTCGCCATGGCCCACAGTAGGTTGGCGATACCCTGGACTTTAAACTGGGCTTTCTGTGCGTTCACGCGGGGTAACAGCGCGGCTACGGTCTCTTTGAGTTCTGGTGTCCGCTCCTGACCGTTGTCCACCAGTTTCGCCATGGCCCACAGCAGGTTGGCGATATGCTGAGGAATAAATTGGTCTTTCTGTGCGTTCACGTGGGGCAACAGCGCAGCCACGGCCTCATTGAACTCTGGTGTCTGTTCCTGCTTGTTGTCCACCAGTTTAGCCATGGCCCAGAGCAGGTTGGCGATATGCTGAGGAATAAATTGGTCTTTCTGTGCGTTCACGTGGGGCAACAGCGCAGCCACGGCCTCGTTGAACTCTGGTGTATGCTCCTGCTTGTTGTCCACCAGTTTCGCCATGGCCCACAGCAGGTTGGCGATTTCTTGTGGTTTAAAGTGAGCTTTCTGTGCGTTCACGTGGGGCAACAAGGCGGCCACGGCCTCGTTGAACTCTGGTGTTCGTTCCTGCCCGTTGTTCACCAGTTTTGCCATGGCCCACAGAAGATTGGCGACAGCCTGGGGGGCAATATCCCTGGCTGGATGTTTTTGGTTGCAGTTAAATATTATTGAATCAAATAGCGTTGACAATAAGTTAGCCTGAGTAAGTTTAACTCGCGCATCAATGGGTTTATGAAGAGTAAAAACACCCGCTGAAGTCAATGAATGAAGTGTTGTCGTCAGGCTTCGCCAATTCCAGCTCCGTGTTGCTGCGAAATTTTGCAGCAAACGCATCAGCTGGCTTTGTTCCGCTCGATTTAACGGTCTTTTAGCAGCTGACGTGTATTTTTTAAGTGAACTGGCATATTGCCCGTGATTTCTCCCATCATAGCGATGACCGAAACGATCCGATTTACTCACCAGATCATCCATTATTTCGGGTTTGATGAGGACATTAAAATCTTGAGCAGAGTTGACTGAACGGTGAATTAAATATTGAGAAGGGCGTGTGCCGGAAGAATGGTGAAATTCATTACATTCCAAGGTAGAGCGGGGGTGGCTATCCCGCTGTCTGACTTTGGCATGTCTATATTGCCCACGCCCTGAAGAAGGGGTATGGCCATTCGGTTGGTTGTAACCGTTACCTGATCTTGCGTATTGACCACTGATACCAGCAGAACGTCTATCCATAATTATATTTCATTAATTAATGAAAATATAAAAAGCAGACTGCTGTTCTGCCCAAAAGTTCATTTTGCCGAAATGTTTACTTGAGTCATGATGGGAGGAAGGCGATTACTGGCTGCCTGTTTTCTTCCTCTTTGCCGGGTTGCTTCGCTCTGCTAAATGTTCTTCACCAGTGACGTATGCAGCACCTGCCCACCCTCTTTTAAGTGAAACAGAGCCATGCTCCTGTGGCGGGATGCCTATTCTGGTCTTTATTTGATCAATATAGGGTTTCATTAAATCCTGATTCCAAAGCATGTTAACCGGGATTTCAATGACCTCAAATCCTGCTTTTTGCAACAGTGCGATTTTCAGCAGAGTCGAACCATTCCTGGTTTTGAAATCACCACCCACGTAATGAGAGGGGCCCTGAACTTCAATCACTATGTTGTGATCTGGCAGAAGCAGGTCAACCGGAGGTAATGAGTTCAGACTCTTTTCTTCGTCAATCTTCAGAGATGGAATAGATGATTGGAGTTGATTGCGGAAGTTGGATTGACGTTTTGAAACGATTGTCTGGTAATGGGGTACGACCGGGCACTCTCTGCCAAGCCAACTTGCGGCCATGGCAATGATGCGTTGATCAACTTCATTGACTGGGAATGTATTTTCCAGGTGAGTAAACAGGTCATCCATGTGTTTTTCAAGCACGTTATTTTTATTGGCATTGGAGTCTAGAGCCAACCTGGCACAGCACACCATGACTCCCCAGAGAGACATCAATATCTCTTGCTGAGAAAACTGAAGGTTCTCACTGATTCGATAGACAAGCGATTCGAACGAAGAGGTAGCCAGGTTCAGCTCAACGAGTTCACCCAGTTTGGTCGTGGCCCACAGCAGGTTGGCAATACCCTGGGCATTAAATTGGTCTTTCTGTGCGCTCACCCGGGGCAACAGTGTGGCCACGGCCTCGTTGAGCCCTGGTGTCTGCTCCTGCCCGTTATCCACCAGTTTCGCCATGGCCCACAGCAGGTTGGCGATATCCTGGGCATTAAATTGGTCTTTCTGCAGGTTCACTTGGGGCAATAACGCGGCCACTGCCTCGTTGAACTCTGGTGTCCGCTCCTGTCCGTTGTCCACCAGTTTCGCCATGGACCACAGGAGGCTGGCGATACCCTGGGGTTTAAAGTTAGTTGTTTGTACGTTCACGTGGGGCAACAGCGCGACCAGAGGCTCTTTAAGCACTGGTGTCCGATCCAGCCCGTTGTCCACCAGTTTTGCCATGGCCCACAGCAGGTTAGCGATACCCTGTGGTTTAAAGTTAGCTTTCTGTGCGTTCACGTGGGACAACAGCGCGGCCGCAGCCTCTTTGAGTTCTGGTGTATGCTCCTGTCCGATGTCCACCAGTTTTGCGATGGCCCACAGCAGGCTGGCGATACCCTTGGCATTAAATTGGTCTTTCTGTGCGTTCACGCGGGGCAACAGCGCGGCCACGGCCTTTTTGAGCCTTGGTGTGTGCTCCTGCCCGTTGTCTACCATTTTCGCCATGGCCCAAAGCAGGTTGGCGATTTCCTGTGGTTTAAAGTCAGCTTTCTGTGCGTTCACGTGGGACAACAGCGCGGCTGCAGTCTCTTTGAGCTCTGGTGTATGCTCCAGCCCAATGTCCATCAGTTTCGCCATGGCCCATAGCAGGTTGGCGATACCCTGGGCATTAAATTGGTCTTTCTGTGCGTTCACGTGGGGCAACAGCGCGGCCACGGCCTGTTTGAGTCCTGGTGTATGCTCCTGCCCGTTCTCTACCATTTTTGCCATGGCCCACAGCAGGTTGGCGATACCCTGAGGAATAAATTGGTCTTTCTGTACGTTTACGTGGGGCAACAACACGGCCACAGCCTCTTTGAGCTCTGCTGTCCGCTCCTGCCCGTTGTCCACCAGTTTCGCCATGGCCCACAGCAGGTTAGCGATACCCTGTGGTGTAAAGTTGGCTTTCTGTGCGCTCACTTGGGGCAACAGCGCGGCCATGGTTTCGTTAAACCCTGGCGTCCACTGTGGCCCGTTGTCCACCAGTTTCGCCATGGCCCACAGCAGGTTAGCGATACCCTGTGGTGTAAAGTTGGCTTTCTGTGCGCTCACTTGGGGCAA
>NZ_JBLYZG010000137.1:0-4220 GCF_049310245.1 Endozoicomonas sp. ALB115
GTCTGCAAATAAAAACATACCTGAAATCAGCCGCTGGTGCTTTTTTTTTCAAATTTGTTGATTTCTACCCACAGTTATCCCTGAAGAGCCGAAAAAAGAGACACTGCTTTAACGAGATTTAAAATTTGGAGTCTGATCACTATCATGAGAAAAATTGTATTACTTACATGTCTTTTATTTTCGTCATTGCTACGCGCAAATGAATTCGATCCCGGTCAGTACAGCGTTGCACCACTGTTGCCCGAAAAGTTGGTTGTGGTCCGTAGCCAGGTGTCCGGTGTTGTCGATGCCTACAACTTTGAAAATGGGGATCCGGTCAAAAAGGGCAACGCTCTGTTAGCCATCTCCGCCAGAGATTACACACTCAATCTCAATCTGGCCAGATATGAGCTGGATGTGAGCAAAAGTGAGCTGGCAACCCAGCAGAAACAGTTGGCACGTTTTCAGTCCATGTACAAGACCAAAGGTATCTCCGCCAGTGATCTGGATAACCAGACACGGTTGACTAATATCAGCCAGGCACAGCGTAATGCCAGCAATGTCCGATACGACATTGCCCGGGAAACCCTCAACAAGTCTGCTCCCAAGGCACCGTTTTCCGGAGTGATTGTTGAGCGTACTGTCGAGCTTGGGCAGTTTATCTCTGTCGGTGACCCTCTCTATACCATCGTTGATACCCAGCAGCTCAAAGCACGTTTTCATCTTCTGGAAGCGGACTTTACTCGCCTGAAAAAAGGCGACCAGCTGAAGGTGGTTGTGCCATCCATCGGGCAGTCATTGACCGGTCATGTGACTGTACTCTCTCCTGCTATTCAGACAGATGCCCCCGGATTTCTGGTGGAGGTCACCGTCAATAACGGTGCCGGCAAACTGAGTGCCGGTATGGAGTCACGTGTTTATCTGGACGTCACTGGTCGCACAACCACTGGGGAAGCACGATGAACACATTGCTGGAACTGTTATCACTGCGCAAGTTTGCTGCCAAGGCGCTGACCTTTCTGATCATCGCTACCGGGGTGTTTATCGCCATTGGCCTGCCGATGGCAGAAAAGCCCCGTTACGACATGATGAGCGGCAATATCACCACAAGTTATCCCGGTGCCACGGCACTGGATATCGAGAGCAATATCACCAGCAAGATCGAGAAAGAGTTACTGTCGATATCCAGCATCAAGGAATTTACCTCCACGTCTGAGAACGGTAGCTCCAGTATCCGGGTGACTCTGGAGAGCGATGTCTCCGATCCAAATGCGACCTATCAGGATATTCGTGATGCACTGACCAAGGTCTCTGGGCTGCCCGCCGGTGTCACCGATGGGCCGACCTTTTCTGCGACAAAGTCCTATAGCCTGGACTTTATGGTGGTCGGTATCGCCGGTTCCGATGCGGTGTCGTACAGTGAGTTGCGAAAGCAGGCCAGGGATCTGGAGCTAAAAATACGGCAAATTGAAGGTATCGGTGATATTCATACCACAGACCTTCGTGATCCCGAGTTTCTGATCGCCCTGGAACCCATATCCCTGAAGCGCTACGGTCTGACCGTCGATGAAGTGGCCGCACTGGTTGCCCAGCGTAATGCACTGATCAGCGGTGGTCGTCTGGATCAGCTGAAAAACAGCCCTGAGCTGATTACCGCTGCCGAGCTGAAAAGTGTCGAACAGTTGCGGGAGATGATGATCGGTTTTGCCCCTCGTCTGAAGCTCAAGGATGTTGCCGGAGATATTCGGGAGAGTTTTGCCAAGGGCGAAGTCTACGGTTCGATCAATGGCAACAAGAGTATTGTTTTCGACCTGCGCACCAATGAGAGTGGCGATGTACTGAGTACGGCTGAAAACGTCCGCAATCTGCTGGCGAAAGAGCAGGAGCTGCTGGGCAAGAACTATACGCTGGGTGTCGGCTTTGATCTCTCTAACGAGATTCAGGAGAAAGCCTCGATTGTACAGAGTAATGGTCTGATTGGCCTCGGTCTGGTGCTGGTAACTCTGGCACTGTTCCTGAGAAAGCGGATCGCCCTGTGGGTGGCAATATCTATCCCGGTCTGTATTTTCGGTACCCTGGCAGTGTTGCCGGCCTTTGGTCAGATTCTCGATGTCTTTACCCTGTCTGCACTGATCCTGATTATCGGCATTATTGTCGATGACGCGGTCGTGGTCAGTGATCGTATAGTGGCACTGGTGGAAGAGGGCTACGAGCTGGAACGTGCCGTCACCGAAGGTATAAAAAGCGTTTTTCCAGCGGTGCTGGCCAGCGTGCTTTCCACCATGATTGCCTTTGTGCCGCTGCTGTTCCTGCCCGGTAACAGTGGCAAGATGATGTATGTGATTCCGCTCACCGTCATTATCGCCCTCTGTTTCTCGTTTATTGATGCACTGTTGTTTATTCCGGCACACCTGAAAGGCGTGTTCAAGCAGGGAGAGGCGGTTGCCAAAGAGGGATCCAGACAGCTTAAGTGGCTGAATACCATCGTTGCCAGCCTGATTCGCAAGCGTGCTGTTTTCCTGCCGGTTATGGTGGCCACCATTATTGGTCTGGGGGTGGTTTCGTACCAGAGTTTGACCTATCTGTTCTTCCCGGTCGATGGTGCTTACATTATCGAGATGGAAGCGGAAGCGGATACTGAACTTTCCCTGGATGAAGTCTGGAAAGAGACCCGGGCACTGGAAAAGATTATCAAGAATACCCCGGAAGTGGCGGCCTGGTACGGTCAGGTCGGAACACCGGCCAGCACCTGGGGTGTCTCCCTGGTACCGGCCAACCAGCGCGATCGCAGTGCCGAGCAGATCGTTGCCGACTGGGAGAAGCAGGCCGAGAGTATTACCGGCCTTGCCCAGATCGAGTTTGATGTCGATGGCGGTGGTCCGCCAGCTGGTCGTCCGGTAGACCTGCGGGTTGTCGGCGGCAGTGACGAAGGCCGCGAGAAGCTGGCCAATGGCCTAGTGGCATTTTTGCAGGAGATACCCGGCAGTCATCGGGTACGGCGAGATCTCAATGCACCATCACCACAGGCGCAGGCAGTGTTGCAGTACGACTGGCTCAACTATTACGGTATCAGCGCTACGCAGGTCGGAGATATTATCAAGTACGCTATTGATGGCCAGCGCGTGACGCGGGTCTTCAACGGTGAGGAAGAGGTTCACTTTCGTGTGGCGCTTGACGACAATGATCGACTGTTGACCGAGCTGGATGAATTGCTGGTGCGCGGCAAGAATAACCAGCTGATACCTTTGCGCAAGCTGGTACGCTGGGAATTTACCGATGCTCTGGCTGGTATCGACCATTACAACGGCAAGCGGGTAATTCGGGTTTCGGCGGGTCTGGATACCACCATAACCGATCCGGTGGCGGTCTTTGATCAGGTGCAGACCCGGTTCGCTACCGCTAACATGAGCACCGATTATCAGGGTGCGAGTATTATCGTTACCGGCCAGATTCTGGAAACTCTGGAGGCGGAGCGAGGATTTTCTGTTGCTATCGGTTTTGCCCTGTTTGGCATCCTGCTACTGCTGTTGCTGCTGTTTGACCGTGTCTTCGAAACATTGATCGTACTGTCTGTTATTCCTTTGGGTATCTGCGGTGCACTGTTTATCCTGTTCATCCATGGTCAGGTACTGAGCTTCTTCGCCATTATCGGTATGATCGCCCTGATCGGTATTATGGTAAACAACAGCCTGGTGCTGGTATGGCACCTGATGGAGACCGAGCAGGCATGCACCAGGGCGAATATGGTGGAGTTTGTCATCAAGGGTACCCAGAGCCGTGTACGTCCTATTTTGCTGACAACGGTGACCACTGTTGCCGGTCTGACCCCCCTGGCCTATGGCCTCGGCGGCTACGATAACTACATGTCGCCCATGGCGCTGGTCGTTGGCTGGGGCTGCGTGATCTCGATGATGGTAACATTGACTGTGATTCCTTCCCTCTACCTGCTGGTTAAACAGCGGCAGTTTGGTAAGGCCTGATCGTTGATCTTTATGCGGGGACTCAATAGTTGAGTCCCTTTTTTATGTAGTGGTCAAGTAAAAATGGACACCTGATTAGGCCGCTTTCCTGAATTCCTGTTGCTCAAAGTCCACAGGGCTCACGTAATCAAGATAGGAATGAAGTCTGCGGTTGTTGTAGAACAAAATGTAATGGGTGAAAGTCTCATACTGAGCACAACTACAGACCCTGGAGCATAGAATTTACGTCCCAGAGCCAAAATACCCGAACAAGAAAGGCGA
>NZ_JBLYZG010000138.1:0-4100 GCF_049310245.1 Endozoicomonas sp. ALB115
TCAGGCTACAAATAAAGGAGGGCAGTGCTTGGGTAAGCGGAGGTGTTCACGCTTACCAGAATTAGCGTTCACGTTTACCAGAATATGCATTCCGTACTGCCTGAACGAAACACTACTGTTAGCTCTATTTGTACAAGTGAATAGAAGTCCTCCAACCTGAAGATTATATTCTGTATAATCGTCATATTCATGATATTCAGATTCAATTTTAGGCATATCAAGTTTTCGTCTATTTTCTTCCATCACCTCTCTGGCTTTCTCCTTTCCATAAATCATTTCATAAGATTTAAGCATATGGCTATCAAGCCAATCTGAATCAGAAGCGAAAGAATTAGTTGATAAAACAGCAATCAATGTAGCAGTAGCAATTTTCTTCATTATGAAACCCATTTAAACGGCTGAAATTATATTTGAGAGGAAAAGATAATTATCCAAGTAGTTACACAATCAACTCTGAGCGTATTCCAACGCTAAACTTCTTGCACTCACTTCAACTTTCATAGGTGCGCCATATCCTGTATTGATTACTGACAAATTTGCTGCCTTTTTATGCCACTCAACTGTTCCTGAGTATCTTTGCGTCATTTTCACAGTTGAATGGTTCATTGCTTCCTTGATTGTTTCGTCTTCTTGACAACCATATAACCAGCTTTCAAATGCATAAGTCTTTCTCGCTGAGTGAGTTCCAATTTTAACTTGGATTCCACTCTTCTCTTCAGCAATCTTCAAATATCCGGTTACTGTCTTACGAGTGATTGGTTTACCCTTTGAACGACGACTATTACCTTCGAATACATACACATCGTTAGGGCATCTCTTACGCAATTCCATAAGCTTCTGAAAAGCGATTCCGTTAATGACCAGTGCTACTTGAACCTTCTTAGTTTTCTGTTCAATCAGATGATCAATGTAAGCAATGTCAGAAATACCTAGATCAGACCACTTCAGATTAATGACATCAATATTACGAAGTCCTGTGTTCATCTGCACTAAATAACAAACTAATGATTTGAAGGCTGCTTCTTTATCCTGCCCCATTTCTTCGAGAGTAGTGAGGAAAAGTTCTTTGTCTTTGATTCGCTGAATAGCTGATACAGTCATAATTACCTCATACGACAACTGCCGTAACAATAAGGTGATTATACTATATGCAGTTTGCAGGTAAATGCATTGCAGATTACAAGCCGAATATTTTCCTGTTCTTATAAATCCAACACTTGGCTGAATTAGATGGGTCTTTGCAGTGTTCGAATAAATGCTCTATATCTCGCACACGCAATTTGTCTGGTTTGTTAATACTGATCCATCGGGATATTCTTTTGAATTGTTCAGATGCTCTATCAGCTTTCACAGGCTTGTCAGAAAAACCTAGCTGTTGAGCATTTATCTTGATTGCTTCTTTCGCCTCATCTCTACTGGAAAAATGTTCAAGTATAGAATCAATGATGGAAAATAAAGGGACTTCCTCAGAAGTCTCTATGATGTCGTCCACGATTTGCTGGACTTCAGGGGAATAATCAGAATAAGGCATATTTCTCCTTGAGGGTATCTTAATATACTCTCTGAAATTGGGAATTCTTCGAAAATTGGTGGGATCATCTATAGAGCAGAACACATTCTTCGCTGTATAAAATTGGGGGATATCTCGCACATTCGATTAACACATGTCTCTCATGCACTAGCCGAGCCTACCCTCCCCTCCGCCCTCCTAGGCTCTCGTTGTCTCCTGCACTGCGTGGTCTGCATGGGTGAGGCATACACTGTCTGAATGCATATTGCATATGATTAATGTATGTCCCACAACAGATGTTACGTTTAGTATCTAAAGAGACAACAGAACATACGAACACCTACAGCAGCGTGGTCTACAGACATATAGATACTCCACCTCTACCAGACATACAGCTATCTGTCGTCTCCCTTGTGTGGACTGGATGATATGCAGTGGTTGTCTGGAAGCGACGCAGTGCAGGGCTTGAGGAATGTTCCTGTTGTCTGGCTTGTGTGGAGCAATGGGTTGTCTGCATTGCTGGAGCAGACACACAACAACGACACCACACTATTATCAAGGACTACAGAACACACATTCATTATTAGCAGCTATTGATTCAACTAGAACAACAACCAGATTACATACAGTTTAATGGCTTTTATATGAGTTTAATGAATTGTCGTTTCAGGCGGCGACAGATGTCGCCTGTGAGCCAGCTTCGCAGATCAGATATCATCTAGGAATGACCAATCATCATCAGATTTAGGTTCTTCCGTTTTAGATGGAGCGGGTTTAGCGAGTAGATAGGGCATAAGTTTGAAGCTGTACTCGTCTAGAAGAGACAGTTCCTTAGCAGTGATGTAGTCTTCGACATCACCATCATCACCAGCACGTTCGATTGCTTTATTCATTTTATTTACGAGGAGCTTATACCGATTTAGCATTGCATCGATTGGGTCTAGACCATTGTTGACAGCACGTTCCATTAGGTCTTTCGATTTCATTTGCATAGAGAGTTTGGTTTCGCCTTTTGGAATGTATTGACCAGATGCACGACCACCTCTTGCACCTAGTTCGGCTGCGTTCTCTTTATTGAAGTGTGGAATTGGATTTGGATTTGCCATAGTTTACTCCTTTACAACTAGGATTGATGTTGATTCGATAGGAAGATTCAAATCTCCAAGTTCACCAGCATGATTATATGCGAACGAGGAATTGATCTTCGAGATGTCAGACAATGCTTGGAGCATTGTATTGTCTTCATAGTAATTACGAGAATACATTGTCCAGTGATTGTCATGGAGATGTATTTGAGCTTGGAAAGGGAATCCAGAAGATGACATTTGTTCGTTGTATCTTGAATTGGACTTCTTGAGGTTTGATAGGAACATGAGTTCTCCTTGTTTGTTCAGGCGCAGACAGAGTCTGCTGTGAGTCTGCTACGCTACCAGCCGGATATATTCCTAGCTTTTAGTCGTTTAGAGAGCTGATATGACAACTGGATGGCTTCAGGCGAAATTATTGGGTCAGCTGAAGGGACTCTTACGTTGATGTAATCGTAATTTCCTCTGTCAACAGAGTTATATTTCCAATTGTTAATTAAACAGATTTTCAACATGTCTGTAATCAAGAAATCGTAGAATGTGTCTTGTTCAAGAAACGGATATTTGCAATTTCCGTATGTGATTGCCATTGTTCTTGATTCTGATGATTGCCATAGATTTCTGAATAGAATGTTGTATGGGAAATGAAGATTATCTATTGTTTTCACATATCAACTCCTCTTTTTTCTGGCAGTTTAGATTTTGAAGTCCTTGCAATGTACCAGTTGCAGGACGCTAATTTGTCGTTGATGGGTAGTTACCCATTGCAGTCTATTTGTAGAGATTTACAAAGTCCTTTGAACTGATCTTAACAATCTTATCCAGACCATTGAGAAACTCTTCAGTCATGTATTGATTGTTGTGGTTTAACCATTGAGTCATTCGATGTTCAAACATTTGTTGATATGCCTTAACAACGTTGACATCATGTTTTAGTTGTTCTTTCATTTGATCCTTGAGATTGTTTAGAATTGATGACGGTAGCTGGTTGAGCAATCTGTGATTGCGACCTTTCTCCTTGGCGATGGGACACTCCTCCATCCTCGAAGAGGTGGATGTGTCCACACAGTATTGCCATAGCAATCTCGCCATACGAGGTACACCCCAGAGGGGGTACTTCTCTTATAATATTAAACTATTATATAGTTACACCTTTATAAATTTATGAGAACTCAACCATAATATCTGAAGCATTGAACCGGGCGATTACCCTTCTTTGGGTCAGCTTCATCTTTGTATTCACGATGTTCCAGCTCAAACCCCATGTTAAACATTCCGATTGTCACGTAGACATCACAGAATGAATTACCACGAGCGATCAGAGTAACAAAGCTATCCTTGAGAGCCATAGACGGCAAAGGAGACTTTTGATTATTGGCAACAGGTATTGAAGTGAATAACGTCACCTCATCTCCATGCATATTCTGGTAAACGTGAACGCTAATTCTGGTAAGCGTGAACACCTCCGCTTACCCAAGCACTGCCCTCCTTTATTTGTAGCCTGA
>NZ_JBLYZG010000139.1:0-3974 GCF_049310245.1 Endozoicomonas sp. ALB115
GTGGACAAAGGGCTGGAGCGGACACCAGGTCTTAACGAGGCCGTGGCCGTGCTGTTGCCCCAAGTGAACGCACAGAAAGACCAGTTTATTCATCAGCATATCGCCAACCTGCTGTGGGCCATGGCGAAACTGGTGGATAACGGGCAGGAGCACTCACCAGGGCTCTACGAGGCTGTGGTCACGCTATTGCCCCTCGTGAACGCACTGAAAGACCAATTCAATGCCCAGGGTATTGCCAACCTGCTGTGGGCCATGGCCAAACTGGGTGAACTCATTGAGCGGAACCTGGTCATCTCTACGTTCGAATCGCTTGTCTATCGAATCAGTAAGAACCTGCTGTTTTCTCAGGAAGAGATATTGATGTCTCTCTGGGGAGTAATGGTATGCTGTGCCAGGTTATCTCTAGACTCCAATGCCAATAAAAATAATGTGTTTGAAAAGCACATGGATGACCTGTTGACTCGCCTGGAAAATACATCGCCAGATAATGAAGATGATCAATCCATCATGTTCATGGCCGCAAGTTGGCTTGGCAGAGCCTGTCCGGTCGTTCGCCATTACCAGACAAACATTTCAAGAACCCAGGTCGACTTCCGCGATCAACTCCGATCATGTCTGCCCTCTTTAAAGATTGAAGAAGAAAAGAGTCTGAACTCATTACCTCCGGTTGACCTGCTACTTACAGATCACAACATTGTGATTGAAGTTCAAGGCCCCTCTCATTACGTGGGTGGTGATTTCAAAACCAGGAAGGGTTCAACTCTGCTGAAAATCGCACTGCTGCAAAAAGCAGGATTTGAGGTCATTGAAATCCCGGCTAAACGGCTTTTGAACAAAGATTTAATGAAACCATACATTGATCAAATAAAGACCAGGATAGGCATCCCGCCACAGGAGCATGGCTCTGTATCACTTAAAAGAAGGTGGGCAGATGCTGCATACGTGACTGGTGAAAAACATTTAGCAGAGCAAACCAACCCGGCAAAGAGAAAGAAAACAAACAGCCAGTAATCGCCTTCCTCCCATCATGACTCAAGTAAACTTTTCCGCAAAATGAACTTCTGAGCAGAACAGCAGTCTGCTTTTTATATTTTCATGAATTAATGAAATATAATTATGGATAGAAGTTCTGCTGGTGTCAGTGGTCAATACGCAAGATCAGGTAGTGATGATAACCAACCGAATGACCGTGCCGCTTACAGGCGTGGGCGATATAGACAAGCCACAGTCAGACAGAGGGATAATACCCCACGCACAACTCCGAGGCGTAATAAAGCTTACCATTCTGCTGCCGCAGGCCCTTCTCAATATCTACTGCACCGTTCAGTAAACCCTGCTCAAAATTTTAATGCTCTCACCAAAAAGGAAATAATGGCTGGTCTGGTGAGTAAATCGGATCGTTTCGGTCATCGCTATGATGGGAGAGATCACGGCCTATATGCCAGTTCCATTAAAAAATACACGTCAGCGTCTAAAAGGCCTTTAAATCGAGTGGAACAAAGCCAGCTGATGCGTTTGCTGCAAAATTTCACAGCAACGCGGAGCTGGAATTGGCGAAGCCTGACGACGACACTCCACTCATTTACTTCAGCGGGTGTTTTTACCCCTCATAAACCCTTGGATGAGCGTGTCAGGCGTACTCAAGCTGCCTTATTGTCAACAATACTTGATGCAATAATATTCAAGTGCAACCAAAAACATGAAGCCAGCTATGTTGGTGCCCAGGAAATCGCCAACCTGCTGTGGGCTATGGCGAAACTGGTAGACAGCGGGCAGGAGCGAACACCAGGGCTCAACGCGGCTGTGGGCGCACTGTTGCCCCACGTGAACGCACAGAAAGACCAATTTATTCCTCAGCATATTGCCAACCTGCTGTGGGCCATGGCGAAACTGGTGGACAACGGGCTGGAGCGCACAGCAGAACTCAAAGAGGCTGTGGTCGTGTTGTTGCCCCACGTACACGTCCAGAAAGACCAATTTATTCCTCAGGCTATCGCCAACCTGTTGTGGGCCTTGGCGAAACTGGTGGACAACGGGCTGGAGCGGACACCTGGGCTCAACGAGGCCGTGGCCGCCCTGTTGCCCCTCGTGAACGCACAGAAAAATCAATTTACTCCTCAGCATATCACCAACCTGCTGTGGGCCATGGCGAAACTGGTGGACAATGGGCTGGAGCGGACACCTGGACTCAACGAGGCCGTGGCCGCGCTGTTGCCCCAAGTGAACGCACAGAAAGACCAGTTTAATGCCCAGGGTATCGCCAACCTGCTGTGGGCTATGGCGAAACTGGTGGACAACGGGTTGGAGCGGACACCAGAGCTCAACGAGGCCGTGGCCGCCCTGTTGCCCCTCATAAACGCACAGAAAAACCAACTTAATGCCCAGGGCATTGCCAACCTGATGTGGTCCATGGCGAAACTGGCGAACAACGGGCTGGAGCGGACACCAGGGCTCAAAGAGGCGGTGGTCACGCTGTTACCCCACGTGAGCGCACAGAAAGACCAATTTAATCCCCAGGGAATCACCAACCTGCTGTGGGCCATGGCGAAACTGGTGGACAACGGGCAGGAGCAGACACCAGAGCTCAACGAGGCCGTGGCCGCGCTGCTGCCCCATGTGAACGCACAGCAAAACCAATTTATTCCTCAGCATATCTCCAACCTGCTGTGGGCCATGGCGAAACTGGTGGACAACGGGCAGGAGCAGACACCAGAGCTCAACGAGGCTGTGGCCGCGCTGTTGCACTGCGTGAACACACAGAAAGACCAATTTAATCCCCAGGATATCGCCATCCTGCTGTGGGCCATGGCGAAACTGGTGGACAAAGGGCACGAGCAGACACCAGATCTCAACAAGGCCGTGGCCGTGCTGTTGCCCCACGTGAACGCACAGAAAGCTAACTTTACACCACAGGCAATCACCAACCTGCTGTGTGCCATGGCGAAACTGGTGGACAACGGGCAGGAGCAGACACCAGAGCTCAACGAGGCCGTGGCTGCCCTGTTGCCCCTCGTGAACGCACAGAAAAACCAACTTGATGCCCAGGGCATTGCCAACCTGCTGTGGGCCATGGCGAAACTGGTGGACAACGGGCAGGACCAAATACCAGGGCTCAAAGGGGCGGTGGTCACGCTGTTACCCCACGTGAATGCACAGAAAAACCAATTTAATGCCCAGGGAATCGTCAACCTGCTGTGGGCCATGGCGAAACTGGTGGACAACGGGCAGGAGCAGACACCAGTGCTCAACGAGGCCGTGGCCGCGCTGTTGCCCCATGTGAACGCACAGCAAAACCAATTTATTCCTCAGCATATCGCCAACCTGCTGTGGGCCATGGCGAAACTGGTGGACAACGAGCAGGAGCAGACACCAGAGCTCAAAGAGGCTGTGGCCGCGTTGTTGCCCTGCGTGAACACACAGAAAGACCAGTTTAATGCCCTGGCTATTGCCAACCTGCTGTGGGCCATGGCGAAACTGGTGGACAAAGGGCAGAAGCGGACACCAGATCTTAACAAGGCCGTGGCCGTACTGTTGCCCCATGTGAACGCACAGAAAGACCAATTTATTCCTCAGCATATTGCCAGCCTGCTGTGGGCCATGGCGAAACTGGTAGACAACGGGCTGGAGCAGACACCAGGGTTCAACGAGGCCGTGACCGCGCTGACGCCCCTCGTGAATGGACAAAAAGCTAACTTTAAACCGCAGGGTATCGCCAACCTGCTTTGGGCCATGGCAAAACTGGTGGACAACGGGCTGGAGCGGTCACCAGGTCTCAAAGAGGCCGTGGCCGCCCTGTTGCCCCTCGTGAACGCACAAAAAGCTAACTTTAAACCACAGGAAATCGCTAATCTGCTTTGGGCCATGGCGAAACTGGGTGAACTCATTGAGCTGAACGTGGTTACCTCTACGTTCGAATCGCTTCTCTATCGAATCAGTAAGAACCTTCAGTTTTCTCAGAAAGAGATATCGATGTC
>NZ_JBLYZG010000140.1:0-3876 GCF_049310245.1 Endozoicomonas sp. ALB115
CAAAAAGACAAAAAGACAAAAAGACAAAAAGACAAAAAGACAAAAAGACAAAAAGACAAAAAGACAAAAAGACAAAAAGACAAAAAGACAAGAGCAAAAAAGAAGAGCAAAAAAGGACACCCACTTTTTAAAAAGTGAAGAGAAGAGCAAAAAAGGACACCCACTTTTTAAGAGCAAAAAAGGACACCCACTTTTTAAAAAGTGAAGAGAGGGTGCGTCATTTATCCATTTTTTAAAATGATAGTATTGATCGTTTTAAGAAATCCTCATTCATACCAAGCAGGAAGAGCCTGGAAGATACTATCGAGACAATATAAGAAAGAGCCCTACAGAAAACTCTGGTCACATTAAAGTAAATGAAAATGTGTTGATCAGGCAGGATAGAGATTACCGCTCACAGACATCCCATGAACCCAGCATTTTCCGGTGCTTTTTGCATAAGCCTTCAGTGAAGCCAGCTTGCCGACTGCTCGGTGAAAACGATTCTGCCATCGCATAGTCTCCAGCCATTCATTTGGGTCAATACCCAAGCGTTCCAGGATAGGTGGTACATCGTCAGTTATACGGCCACGTTTGCCTTTGCGGACAATTCGGCCAGACCAGTCAACCAGTTCAAAGTAGCTACTGAGTGGGTATGGAATCGCCTGTTCAGGGTTTTGACCCTGAGCTTTTAACGGTTTCAAGTGCGGCTTTTGTTTTTTTCCATTTGCACTGTCGTATGACTCAATGCGCTCTTTAATAGAGGTATGTTCTGAGGTTTCCAGCGTTGCGGCAATTTTTGCCCGGATGGGGTTTAAGTCGACATAGGCCATGCAAGTCAGCAATGCTGCCTCGTCTAACAGGGATTGACTTTTGTAACGACCTTCCCAAAAGCGTCCTTTGCACTCATCCTCTTTATTAGCCAGCCGGGCTAAGTATTCGTTGAGACAGCGCATGAACCAGCTGATATCCATTAAACGACCTCGGTACTCCTGGGCATATTCTTCGATGCGCAGCAGCTCTGCTTTGCCTGGCTGGTCGCCGGCAAGATAACGCTGAACCAGGTGTGGACCAGAAAACAGCTGCGTCCAGCGTTGTAAGACTTCTTTAGTGTCCCATTTTTTGGCTTGCTGACTATTAATATGGAGCACCACATGATAATGATTGGACATCACCGCATAAGCACAGACTTCCAGAGCAAAAATACCAGAGAGCGCTTTCAACCGATCAACCACCCACTGCCTGCGATGCTCATAGTTTTTGCCTGAGAAATTGTCTTGGCCGCACAGGAAAGCCCTGCGAACGCAGCGTGCCATGCAGTGGTAGTAGGGCGTACTGGCTGGATCTATGAGGTTTTTTCGGGCGGTCGTCATGTCATTTTTTTTGGTTACTGGGTATATGTGCTTAATGCCATAAGAGGCTCCAGAAGAAAAATAGACGGTGTGGCCGATTAGTCAAATTTTTGGGTGTCCTTTATTTTCCTTTGTAAATACTTCATCTGAAGCCCGTTCAAATATGACGGCCAAGGAGACCCAACACTGCCCCCAGATATACGTCGGCCGGTTACGTTTCTTGCTGTGTTGATGATGTATACGACAAGCAGGGGCTTTATCGGAAAACCGCTCGATCACCCAGTCATCAAGCCCCAGAACCACAGGTTCACCTTGCGGAGCCTTTGAACAGACTAGGCGGATCAATCGACACGCCAAGTGCTTCCATTGCCATTTGCCCTGGGATAGCCAGTGGTGATAGCTGCTCCACACACAATGAAAATCAATTGTTAACAACGCCTGTGTAACAAAGCCGTCGGCTGAAAGCATGCAGCCGAACAGCAGTTCACAGAACGTTGGTACTGCGGTTGATGATAGCGCTCCAGCAAAAAAGGTTGTATATAAAGCGAGCTCTCTGAGGATTACTTGATGATCTGAAGTGAGCATGGCAACCATCTCGAATTTCGTCGTTGGGGATGGTTGCTTTTAGCAGATTATGCGCCGGAACTATTGTGCTTATGAAACTCTAAAGTCGAGTTCTGTTGTTGCTGGGTGTTTTTTGTGGCTTCCAGAACAATATTGTTTGCCTGAAGGGTGGTGTCGCCGGTGGCAACGGCACTGCTGCCCCGGAAGGCCAGGTTGTTAGCGGCCTGCAAATCCAGAGATTCGGCACTGAGGTTTGAGCCGATTGCCTGATCCTGATTCAGGGTATCCCGGGTGGTTACGGTGGTTTTTGAGAACATACCGTTGCTGCCGGCATGCTTGTGTGCTTCATCCACAAAGACGGTGGATCGGCCCTCTTTGAAGGTGATGTCATTGCCTGTAGCGATCGAAGCATTGCCGCTACCACTGGTGATGTTGGCGGCAGTGGCGGTAAAGTCTCTGCCTGCTGTGATTTCTAAATCGCTGGCAAATTATTGGGTGTCTTTGATTTTGGCCCCTTGATTTTGGCCCAATTGGCAATAAATACTCTCTGTAAGTTTGCTGGAGTCTTCCATATGACCAGGAGCCGAAACTGATATTCCTAATTCCAGACAGTCAACCCCATAAGAGTCAATGTCAACTTGATAGCCTTTGCTTCTGAGTTTTGATACTACTTTATCAAGCGGTTGATTGAGCATGCTTATTTCGTCAAAGGTGACTTCTGATGGGCTAAAAACTTCAACGCCCCGGAGATGTAAATCATCATGATAGAAAACATGAATATTTAGCTTGTTGAAGTCATCCGTATCAACTTTAGAAGACGGTGTTTTTTTGAAAGGAAAATAAGGTGATGCCAATTTATTTCTAACATCACTTTGAGTCATACCAGACTCTATGGAGCCTATCGATCTCAACGGTAGTAGACGATACATGACTGTAAATACCTCTATTTTTTCAGCATGTCTGGATCAATACTCTTCGCATAGTCCAACATTTGTTCAATATTATCATCATATTTATCTCCAAATTTTGAACGAATGTCTAGAATATCCATTCTAACAGCCTCCATAAATTGACCATTTTCAATGAGTTCTTGCTGTTGCTTACGATAAGCTTTTGCTTCAGGGGATGAGCCATAACTTGCTGTTTTTCTATGGTCGGCAGGGGCCATCTTAATTGCAGGTCCATCATACTGGCTTAAGTAGCTATTTTTATAGCAATCTTTTGCTGGGCAATGATGGGAGTCCAAACCATCATTGACTGGTTTCGAAGTTTCTCTATGAGCTCCACCCAGTTTTTCAGCTAGATCATCGTGACCTTTCTTTTTAAGATTGAGTGCTATTTTTGTTGCTATTGTACTTCCTGGAATGGTACCTATTAGTACTTCTAGGCCGCCGCTAATAGCAAGCTCAGAACCAATCTCTACGGCACGATGGTCATCATTATCTGCAATGGCTTGTGCAAGTTCCGCAATGTCTGCTGCCAAAAGATATTTATCTACTGCTTCTAGAGCTACTCCGGCAGCAATTAGCAAGGGGACAAATAGAGCGTTATTCTCAGCCTCTATTTGACTAGCGGCTGCAGCGACAGATGCTACCCCACCTGCAGCATCCGTCACCCCAGCAATAATACTGATGACCAGATTCTTACGATCTTCCTTCTCTGTATCACTGAGTTCAGAGCCTTTTACATCGTTAACCCTATCCAGCAGATTATTAACGACAACAGCTGCCGATGCCCCAGCAGCCCCACTTGAACAACTATTACCCTGCGCCGAAGCACCGGCACAACCCACTATTGCATGAAGTGCAGCCCGGGCCTTTTCGCTATCAAGCTTATCTGCAATGGCCTTAACCTTCTGCGCCCCCAGGGATTGCAGATAGTTGACCGCTGCGGATTCAATCATCTGGCTGGCACTGCCAGTTACGTTACCGCTGGCTGCTGTCGTTAAAGCGGTGAGTACAGTACGTCCTGTGCCGCCCAT
>NZ_JBLYZG010000141.1:0-3819 GCF_049310245.1 Endozoicomonas sp. ALB115
ACCAGTTTCGCCATGGCCCACAGCAGGTTAGCGATACCCTGTGGTGTAAAGTTGGCTTTCTGTGCGCTCACTTGGGGCAACAGCGCGGCCACGGCCTCGTTGAGCTCTGGCGTCTGCTCGTGTCCGTTGTCCACCAGTTTCGCTATGGCCCACAGCAGGTTGGTTATTTCCTGTGGTTTAAAGTCAGCTTTCTCTGGGTTCACTTGTGGCAACAGCACGGCCACGGCCTCGTTGAGCCCTGGTGTCCGCTCCAGCCGGTTGTCCACCAGTTTCGCCATGGCCCACAGCAGGTTGGCGATATGCTGAGGAATAAATTGGTTTTTCTGTGCGTTCACGAGGGGCAACAGGGCGGCCACGGCCTCGTTGAGCCCTGGTGTCTGCTCCAGTCGGTTGTCCACCAGTTTCGCCATGGCCCACAGCAGGTTGGCAATACCCTGGGCGTTAAGTTGGTTTTTCTGCGCGTTCAGGAGGGGCAGCAGGGCGGCCACAGCATCTTTGAGCCCAGGTGTCCGCTTCAGCCCGTTGTCCACCAGTTTCGCCATGGCCCACATCAGGTTGGTGACTTCCTGTGGTTTAAAGTGAGCTTTCTGTGCGTTCACGCGGGGCAACAGCGCAGCCATGGCTTCTTTGAGCCTTGGTGTATGCTCCTGCCCGTGGTCTACCATTTTCGCCATGGCCCACAGCATGTTGGTGATAGCCTGAGGAATAAATTGGTCTTTCTGTACGTTCACGTGGGGCAACAGAGCGAACATGGCCTCTTTGAGATCTGGTGTCTGCTCCAGGCCGTTGTCCACCAGTTTCGCCATGGCCCACACCAGGTTGGTGACTTCCTGTGGTTTAAAGTGAGCTTTTTGTGCGTTCACGTGGTGTAACAAAGCGACCACGGCCTCGTTGAACTCTGGTGTCCGTTCCTGCCCGTTGTCCACCAGTTTTGCCATGGCCCACAGCTGGTTGGCGACACCCTGGGCATCAATATCCCTGGCTGGAGGTTTTTGGTTGCAGTTAAATATTATTGCATCAAATAGCGTTGACAATAAGTTAGCCTGAGTAAGTTTAACTCGCGCATCCATGGGTTTATGAAGAGTAAATACACCCGCTGATGTCAATGAGTGAAGTGTTGTCGTGAGGCTGCGCCAATTCCAGCTCCGTGTTGCTGCGAAATTTTGCAGCAAACGCATCAGCTGGCTTTGTTCCGCTCGATTTAACGGTCTTTGAACAGCTGACGTGTATTTTTTAATTGAACTGGCATATTGCCCGTGATTTTTTCCATTATAGCGATGACCGAAACGATCCGATTGACTCAACAGATCATCCATTATTTCCTGTTTGATGAGGGCATTAAAATCTTGAGCAGGGTTTACTGAACGGCACTGTAGAGGTTGAGAAGAGCGTGTGCCAGAAGAATGGTAAAATTCATTGCGACCCGGTGCAGTGCGGTGGGGATTATCCCATGGTCTGACTGTGGCATGTCGGTATCGCCCACGCCTTGAAGAAGGGGCAAGGCCATTCGGTTGGTTGTAACCGTTATTTGATCTTGTGTATTGACCACTGATACCAGCAGAACTTCTATCCATAATTATATTTCATTCATGAAAATATGAAAAGCAGACTGCTGTTCTGCTCAGAAGTTCATTTTGCGGAAAAGTTTACTTGAGTCATGGTGGGAGGAAGGCGATTACTGATTGTTTGTTTTCTTCCTCTTTGCTGGGTTGGTTTTTTCTTCTAAATGTTCTTCGTCAGTCACGTATGCACCTGCCCAACCTCTTTTAAGTGATACAGAGCCATGCTCCTGTGGCGGAATGCCTATCCTGGCCTTTATTTGATCAATATAGGGTTTCATTAAATCCTGATTCCAAAGCATGTTAACCGGGATTTCAATGACCTCAAATCCTGCTTTTTGCAACAGTGCGATTTTCAGCAGAGTCGAACCATTCCTGGTTTTGAAATCACCACCTACGTAATGACCCGGTCCCTGAACTTCAAGAACCATGTTGTGATCTGTCAGAAGCAGGTCAACCGGAGGTAATGAGTTCAGACTCTTTTCTTCTTCAATCTTCAAAGATGGAATAGATGATTGGAGTTGATCGCGGAAGTCGCCTTGGGTATTTGAAATGGTTGTCTGGTAATGGGGGACGACCGGACACGCTCTGCCAAGCCAACTTGCGGCCAGGACAATGGTGCGTTGATCCTCTTCATTGTGCAGGAATGTATTTTCCAGACGGGTAAACAGGTCGTCCATGTGTTTTTCAAGCACGTTATTTTTATTGGCATTGGAGTCTAGAGACAACCTGGCACAGCATACCATGACTCCCCAGAGAGACATCGATATCTCTTCCTGAGAAAACTGGAGCTTCTCACTGATTCGATAGACAAGTGATTCGAACGTAGAGGTAGCCAGGTTCAGCTCAATGAGTTCACCCAGTTTGGCCGTGGCCCACAGCAGGTTGGCAATACCCTGGGCATTAAATTGGTCTTTCTGTCCGTTCACGCAGGGCAACAGCGCGGCCACGGCCTCTTTGAGTTCTGGTGTCGGCTCCTGCCCGTTGTCCACCAGTTTTGCCATGGCCCACAGCAGGTTGGCGATATTCTGAGGAATAAATTGGTCTTTCTGTGAATTCACGTGGGGCAACAGTGCGGCCACGGCCTCATTGAGCTCTGGTGTCCGTTTCTGACCGTTGTCCACCAGTTTTGCCATGGCCCACAGCAGGTTGGCAATTCCCTGAGCATTAAATTGGTCTTTCTGTACGTTCACGTGGGGCAACAGCACGGTCATGGCCTCGTTGAGCCCGGGTGTCAGCTCCAGCCCGTTGTCCACCAGTTTCGCCATGGCCCACAGCAGGTTGGCGATATGCTGAGGAATAAATTGGTCCTTCTGTGTGTTCACGTGGGGCAACAGCGCGGCCAAGGCCTCTTTGAGCCGTGGTGTTTGCTCCTGCCCGTTGTCCACCAGTTTCGCCATGGCCCACAGCAGGCTGGCGATATGCTGAGGAATAAATTGGTACTTCTGTGTGTTCACGTAGGGCAGCAGCTCAGCCACGGCCTCGTTGATCTCTGGTGTCCGATCCTGACCGTTGTCCACCAGTTTTGCCATGGCCCACAGCAGGTTGGCAATTCCCTGAGGAGTAAATTGGTCTTTCTGTACGTTCACGTGGGGCAACAGCACGGTCATGGCCTCGTTGAGCCCGGGTGTCAGCTCCTGCCCGTTGTCCACCAATTTCGCCATGGCCCACAGCAGGTTGGCGATATGCTGAGGAATAAATTGGTCTTTCTGCGCGTTCACGAGAGGCAACAGGGCGGCCACTGCCTCGTTGAGCCCTGGTGTCTGCTGCTGCGTATTTTCCACCAGTTTCGCCATGGTCCATAGCAGGTTGGCGATATGCTGAGGAATAAATTGGTCTTTCTGTGCGTTCACGTGGGGCAACAGCGCGGCCAAGGCCCTTTTGAGCTCTGGTGTCGGCAGCCCGTTGTCCACCAGTTTCGCCATGGCCCACAGCAGGTTGACAATGCCCTGGGCATTAAGTTGGTTTTTCTTTGCGTTCATGAGGGGCAACAGGGCAGCTACGGCCTCGTTGAGCACTGGTGTCCGCTCCAGCCCGTTGTCCACCAGTTTCGCCATGGCCCACAGCAGGTTGGCGATATGCTGAGGAATAAATTGGTCTTTCTGTGTGTTCACGTGGGGCAACAGCGAGGCAACGGCCTCGTTGAGCTCTGGCGTCCGTTCCTGCCCGTTGTCCACCAGTTTCGCCATGGCCCACAGCAGGTTGACAATCCCCTGGGCAGTAAATTGGTTTTTCTGTGCGTTCACCAGGGGCAACAGCG
>NZ_JBLYZG010000142.1:0-3804 GCF_049310245.1 Endozoicomonas sp. ALB115
GGGCCTCCGGTTAGCTGTCTATGGTTTGGTATCTGAAAGATAGCTAAGCAGTCCGGAGGCTCCTTGTCTTTTTTACGTCGAATTCACGTTAGAAAAGCCACTTCGGCCGCTTTGGATCCACCCAGCAGTTCACTGCCGCACAGGCAGCTTAGAAAATTCAGTCGCGGTCGGCAACACAACACTATCAGTTCACTGCCGCACAGGCAGCTTAGAAATTTGTTTGAGAACTCCCTCTGGTACTGTTGGAGTTCACTGCCGCACAGGCAGCTTAGAAAATCTCATATGCCGGTTGGATCAGCCCCGCTTTGTTCACTGCCGCACAGGCAGCTTAGAAAGTTGTGGAAAGGCGACACGCCGATGGTGAATTGTTCACTGCCGCACAGGCAGCTTAGAAATTCTGGGTGGTCAATGCTGCCAGTGCCGGGTCGTTCACTGCCGCACAGGCAGCTTAGAAAATCAACGCCGATGGCTCGAAAACCGGTATGGAGTTCACTGCCGCACAGGCAGCTTAGAAAAACAGAAGAAGTAGTAGAGCACCAAGGGATGCGTTCACTGCCGCACAGGCAGCTTAGAAAACGCTCGCAGCGAACTGGATGTTTACCGGAGCGTTCACTGCCGCACAGGCAGCTTAGAAAAGAATTTCATATATGACTCAATATTAACTAAAGTTCACTGCCGCACAGGCAGCTTAGAAACAGCGATCAGGACGATCAAAGGAATACTGTAAGTTCACTGCCGCACAGGCAGCTTAGAAAAGAGAGACTTTCCCAAATATGCAGCGCAAGGCGTTCACTGCCGCACAGGCAGCTTAGAAACCTTACACGCCCGATACAACATCACCGCCTGCGTTCACTGCCGCACAGGCAGCTTAGAAATCAATGTTCCGTTCGCCAGACGGGGGAATGCCGTTCACTGCCGCACAGGCAGCTTAGAAAATGGGGTATATGTGGAATGAGCGATCTACAGTGTTCACTGCCGCACAGGCAGCTTAGAAACGGCGCTGGGACTTTGATACATACCGTGCGAAGTTCACTGCCGCACAGGCAGCTTAGAAAATCATCACCTGTGATCTCAAGCAATGTGTTTTGTTCACTGCCGCACAGGCAGCTTAGAAATGCTGATCGTTATTTCTATCAGTGCCTGTGGTGTTCACTGCCGCACAGGCAGCTTAGAAAATCGAATTGAGTTACGAACATACTCAAGTTCAGTTCACTGCCGCACAGGCAGCTTAGAAAACAGCAAGTGCTCCAGCGGCAAGAAGGTCTACGTTCACTGCCGCACAGGCAGCTTAGAAAATTTGTGAAAAGGAATCCTCGAATGTGATCATGTTCACTGCCGCACAGGCAGCTTAGAAAAGACGGGGGAATGCCTAAAAACCGATTATAACGTTCACTGCCGCACAGGCAGCTTAGAAAAGCTCATCCATTAACTCCTGCTGGCATTGGCCGTTCACTGCCGCACAGGCAGCTTAGAAATACGGCAACGAGATGCCGCAGGAGTACCCGACGTTCACTGCCGCACAGGCAGCTTAGAAACAGTAAAAGACGGATTAAATCCGCATTAGAGTGTTCACTGCCGCACAGGCAGCTTAGAAATGCCAGTCATGCTGTGGTGCTCCGTACCTGTCGTTCACTGCCGCACAGGCAGCTTAGAAAATTTGTGAAAAGGAATCCTCGAATGTGATCATGTTCACTGCCGCACAGGCAGCTTAGAAAAATCTCAGCATGAAATGACATCCGATGGTTTCGTTCACTGCCGCACAGGCAGCTTAGAAAAGTACTGCGACAACTACGGAGCGCCCAAAGGTGTTCACTGCCGCACAGGCAGCTTAGAAACAGTGGGAGGTCAACAATGGCAGCGACCACAGGTTCACTGCCGCACAGGCAGCTTAGAAAAGCACTAACGTGAAGTTCGCCACGGCTCAGAAGTTCACTGCCGCACAGGCAGCTTAGAAATGTTCGTACTGCCCTGGCTCCTTCGGAAAGAAGTTCACTGCCGCACAGGCAGCTTAGAAATCCCACGCCTTCCGCCGTTGACTCAATAAAACGTTCACTGCCGCACAGGCAGCTTAGAAAATTTGAAATACGACGAGCAGAAAAATATCTGGGTTCACTGCCGCACAGGCAGCTTAGAAAAATAGATCAGAAAGAAGTCGACCAACTCAAGCGTTCACTGCCGCACAGGCAGCTTAGAAAGGTGTCATGGCGTATTTGGGGTCGTCAAACCAGTTCATTGCCGCACAGGCAGCTTAGAAATATGGCCAGCGTGATTGCCAGCACCGGCATCTGTTCACTGCCGCACAGGCAGCTTAGAAAATTATCACCACTGGAGAAAGCCCGCTGTGGCTGTTCACTGCCGCACAGGCAGCTTAGAAAGGCAGGAATCAGCTCCAGTTTTCCCGGTAGCCGTTCACTGCCGCACAGGCAGCTTAGAAATTGTCAACCATGCTGCCCAGTTCATCGGGCTCGTTCACTGCCGCACAGGCAGCTTAGAAAAACGGGAACAGGACAGCCAGCAACGGGCACAGCGTTCACTGCCGCACAGGCAGCTTAGAAATGTTTGCCCTGCACTGGGTGATGGCGGTATGGCGTTCACTGCCGCACAGGCAGCTTAGAAATCACCTCCAATGGCCAGCAGTCGGTCGCCTTCGTTCACTGCCGCACAGGCAGCTTAGAAATGGTAGCGATCCAGCATTGACGCTACCCGCTGGTTCACTGCCGCACAGGCAGCTTAGAAACCGTCGGTCGATGGCCTGTTGCTCGTCTTTCAGGTTCACTGCCGCACAGGCAGCTTAGAAATGAGAACAAACACACACAGGGGGCAGTATGGAGTTCACTGCCGCACAGGCAGCTTAGAAATCACGACCATGAACCCGAAAAAACCCGCGATTGTTCACTGCCGCACAGGCAGCTTAGAAATGTTCGATGACCAGGGTGAGGTGCGTGCCATCGTTCACTGCCGCACAGGCAGCTTAGAAACGCAAGGCGGACCTGTTTGCCCTGCACTGGGTGTTCACTGCCGCACAGGCAGCTTAGAAATGTCTGCATAGCTGGCATCGGCTATGATTTTCGTTCACTGCCGCACAGGCAGCTTAGAAATGAGTTCGTGACGGGTCAGCACCCGGCGTCTGGTTCACTGCCGCACAGGCAGCTTAGAAATGACATCGGGATACATCTACCACTACGCAACAGTTCACTGCCGCACAGGCAGCTTAGAAAATGTAATCAGTGGATGACAGAGACTTGCCGACGTTCACTGCCGCACAGGCAGCTTAGAAATGCATCTGCTCATGGGCGTATAATTGAGCCCTGTTCACTGCCGCACAGGCAGCTTAGAAAATGAGTTATGCCCTGAAGTGGCCAGGCCTTCTGTTCACTGCCGCACAGGCAGCTTAGAAACATGCCGCGCAATTCGCATTCAGTCAGGGAAGGTTCACTGCCGCACAGGCAGCTTAGAAATACGGCAACGAGATGCCGCAGGAGTACCCGACGTTCACTGCCGCACAAGCAGCTTAGAAATGCTGCCGTTCAGTATCTGACAGACTCAACGAGTTCACTGCCGCACAGGCAGCTTAGAAAGGCTCCCGATGCCCCAGCCGGGCCTTGCGCAAGTTCACTGCCGCACAGGCAGCTTAGAAAACCAACCCCCAGTACTCGAAGACGTCATAGCGGTTCACTGCCGCACAGGCAGCTTAGAAAATGAATGCCAGTGTTCACTGTACACGACAAAAATCAGGAGTAAGCCAGCAGGATTCACTATCTTGAGTTTTTAAGCACAAAAGACCCACGACTATGGAACCCGCCG
>NZ_JBLYZG010000143.1:0-3727 GCF_049310245.1 Endozoicomonas sp. ALB115
GACGCCAGAGTTCAACGAGGCCGTGGCCGCGTTGCTACCCCATGTAAACACACAGAAAGAACAATTTATTCCTCAGCATATTGCCAACCTGCTGTGGGCCATGGCGAAACTGGTGGACAAAGGGCTGGAGCGGACACCGGGTCTCAACGAGGCCATGGCCGTGCTGTTGCCCTACGTGAACGTACAAAAAGCGAACTTTAAACCACAGGGTATCGTTAACCTGCTGTGGGCCATGGCGAAACTGGTGGACAACGGGCAAGAGCGGACACCAGAGTTCAACAAGGCCCTGGTCGGGCTGTTGCCCCAAGTGAATGCACAGAAAGACTGGTTTATTCCTCTGCATATCGCCAACCTGCTGTGGGCCATGGCAAAACTGGAGGACAACGGGCTGGAGTGGACACCAGATTTCAACAAGGCCGTGGTCACGCTGTTGCCCCACGTGAACGCACAGAAAGACCAGTTTATTCCTCAGCATATCGCCAACCTGATGTGGGCTATGGCAAAACTCGAGGACAAAGGGCAGGAGCGGATACCAGGTCTCAACGAGACCATGGCCGTGCTGTTACCCCTCGTGAAGGCACAAAAAGCTCACCTTAAACCTCAGGAAATCACCAACCTGCTGTGGGCCATGGCGAAACGGGTGGACCACTGGTACGAGCAGACACCAGAGTTCAACGAAACCGTAGCTGCACTGTTGACCTGCGTGACCGAACCAAAAGCTAGCTTTAAACCACTGCATATCGCCAACATGCTGTGGGCCATGGCGAAACTGGTAGATAACGGGCAGGAGCAAACACCAGGGTTGAAAAAGGCCGTGGCCGCGCTGTTGTCCCACGCGAATGCACAGAAAGACCAATTTACTGCCCAGAGCATCGCCAACCTGCTACTGGCCATGGCGAAACTGGTAGATAACGGGCAGGAGCAAACACCAGAGTTCAACAAGGCCGTGGCCGCGCTGTTGCCCCGCGTGGACGCACAGAAAGACCAGTTTAGCCCTCAGCATATCGCCAACCTGCTGTGGGTCATGGCGAAACTGGTGGACAACGGGCAGGAGCAGACACCAGGTCTCAACGAGGCCGTGGCGGCGCTGTTGCCCTTCGTGCACATACAAAAAGCTAACTTTAACCCACAGGAAACCGCCAACCTGCTTTGGGCCATGGCAAAACTGGTGGACAACGGGCAGGCGCAGACACCAGGTCTCAACGAGGCCGTGACCGCGCTGATGCCCCTCGTAAATGGACAAAAAGCTCACTTTAAACCGCAGGGTATCGCCAACCTGTTTTGGGCCATGGCGAAACTGGTGGACAACAGGCTGGATCAGACACCAGGTCTCAAAGAGGCCGTGGCCGCCCTGTTGCCCCTCGTGAACGCACATAAATCGGACTTTAAACCACAGGAAATCGCTAACCTGCTGTGGGCCATTGCGAAACTGGGTGAACTCATTGAGCTGAACGTGGTTACCTCTACGTTCGAATCGCTGCTCTCTCGAATCAGTAAGAACCTTCAGTTTTCTCAGAAAGAGATATCGATGTCTCTCTGGGGAGTCATGGTATGCTGTGCCAGGTTGTTTCTGGACTCCAATGCCAATAAAAATAACCTATTTGAAAAACACATGGATGACCTGTTCATTCGTCTGGAAAATACATCGCCAGATAATGGCGATGATCAATCCATCATTACCATGGCTGCAAGTTGGCTTGGCAGAACCTGTTCGGTCGTCCGTCATTACCAGACAATCATTTCAAAAAACCAGGTCGACTTCCGTGATCAACTCAAATCATCTATTCCAGCTTTGACGATCGAAGAAGAAAAGTGTCTGAACTTATTACCTCCGGTTGATCTGTTACTGCCAGATCACAACATGGTGATTGAAATTCAGGGCCCCTCTCATTATGTGGGTGGTGATTTCAAAACCAGGAATGGTTCGACTCTGCTGAAAATCGCACTGTTGCAAAAAGCAGGATTTGAGGTCATTGAAATCCCGACTAACCAGCTTTTGAGCAACGATTTAATGAAACCCTATATTGATCAAATAAAGATCAGGGTAAGCATCCCGCCACAGGGTCATGACACTGTATCACTTAAAAGAGGGTGGACAGATGCTGCATACGTGACTGGTGAAGACATTTAGCAGAGCAAACCAAACCGGCAAAGAAGAAGAAAACAATCAGTAATCGCCTTCCTCCCATCATGACTCAAGTAAACTTTTCTGCAAAATGAACTTCTGGGCATAACAGCAGTCTGCTTTTTATATTTTCATGAATTAATGAAATATAATTATGGACAGAAGCTCTGCCGGTATCAGTGGTCAATACGCAAGATCAGATAATGATTATAATCGACCAGGTGGCCATGCTGTTTCTTCAAGGCGTGGACGATACAGACATGCCACGGTCAGGCAGTGGGATACTCACCCCCGCTCTACTCCGGGATGTAATAAATTTCACCATTCTTCCGGCACACGCCCTTCTCAATATTTGATTCACCGTTCAGTCAACTCTGCTCAAGATTTTAATGCCCTCATCAAACCAGAAATAATGGCTGGTCTGGTGAGGAAATCGGAACGTTTCGGTCATCGCTATGATGGGAGAGATCACGGTCTATATGCTAGTTCACTTAAAAAATACACGTCAGCTGCTAAAAGGCCGTTAAATCGAGCAGAACAAAGCCAGCTGATGCGTTTGCTGCAAAATTTCACAGCAACACGGAGCTGGAATTGGCGAAGCCTGACGACAACACTTCACTCATTGACTTCAGCAGGTGTTTTTACCCCTCATAAACCGCTGGATAAGCGCGTTGTGCTCACTCAAGCTGCCTTATTGTCGACACTACTTGATGCAATAATATTTAACTGCAACCAAAAACCGAAAGCCCGTGATATTGGTGCTCAGGAAATCGCTAACCTGCTGTGGGCCATGGCGAAACTGGTGGACAACGGGCAGAAGCGGACGCCAGAGTTCAACGAGGCCGTGGCCGTGTTGATGCCCCATGTGAACACACAGAAAAAACAATTTATTCCTCAGGGAATCGCCAACCTGCTGTGGGCCATGGCGAAACTGGTGGACAACGAACAACAGCAAACGCAAGGGCTCAAAGAGGCCGTGGCTGCCCTGTTGCCCCACGTGAACGCACAGAAAGCTGACTTTAAACCACAGGAAATCGCCAACCTGCTGTGGGCAATGGCGAAACTGATGGACAACGATCGGAAGTGGGTACCAGAGCTCAAAGAGACTGTGGCCGTGTTGTTGCCCCACGTGAACGCACAGAAAAACCAATTTAATGCCCAGGAAATCACCAACCAGCTGTGGGCCATGGCGAAATTGGTGGACAACGGACTGGAGCGGACACCAGGTCTCAACGAGGCCGTGGCCGTGCTGTTGCCCCACGTGAACGTACAAAAAGCAAACTTTAAACCACAGGGTATCGTTAACTTGCTGTGGGCCATGGCGAAACTGGTGGACAACGGCCAGGAACTGACATCAGAGTTCAACGAGGCTCTGGCCGCGCTGTTGCCCCACGTGAACGCACTGAAAGACTGTTTTATTCCTCAGCATATCGCCAACCTGCTGTGGGCCATGGCCAAACTGGTAGATAACGGGCAGGTGCAAACACCAGAATTAAAAAAGGCCGTGGTCGCGCTATTGCCCCACGTAAACGCACAGAAAGACCAGTTTAGTCCTCAGCATATCACCAACCTGCTGTGGGCCATGGCAAAACTGGAGGACAA
>NZ_JBLYZG010000144.1:0-3718 GCF_049310245.1 Endozoicomonas sp. ALB115
AACCACACACTGGATAGTGACCTGCAAGAAGAGATCATTACCCAGGTGGCGCTGGGCAGTTTGGGGTCACTGAATGGCAAGGCAGTACCTGCCGGGCAACGAGAGGCGGAAATAGCGGCGCGGCTGCAAACCGAAGTGGAGGAGTTTGTTCAGACTGCGGTTTAACGAAGGTATTCCACGTTGTTGTAATGATGAATGTGGAACCAAAGCCTTTATACCTGAATATCGCTATAAAGCTTACGAGCCTGGTATTAAAAAACAGGTTGCCGAAATGGCAATTAATGGAAGTGGTATTAGAGATACAAGCAGGGTTTTGGGAATCAATAAAAAAACAGTAATAAATACATTTAAAAAAAGAAAAAGGCTTATTCCAAGTTAATCCTGGCATTTTATACGGATGATTGGGAAGCCTGTGAGCGTCATCTCGATGAAAATACGCATCGCATTTAGTTGGAAAGAAAAATGCTCAAAAAATAGAGCGTAAAATTTTGAATTTCATAACCTGGATCAAGCGTTTAGCCAGAAAGACAATATGTTTTTCAAAATTAGAGAGAATGCATGATATCGTCGTACGAATTTTAAACCAGTTTAAGCTGGATAAACTGTTTGATACTAAGGTTTTCCTGATATTGCATCGACATGGAGCAAGGCGTGATCAGTGGCATCGAAATTGTCAAACCACCCGTTCAAATTAAATAACAGAAATAACAGAAAAGATGTATCTCGTTGTGTCTCAAGATGGGGTTGAATATTAATCAGCCGCTCAAATACTAAAAACGACAATAATCAACAATCCTTATTTGTCACCCTTGGACTGTATACTTTTTTTCTCTCAAATATTTGCAAACTACATAAAGTTAGATATTTTTCCACTAAATCTGAAAGAATATAAGTCAACTGACGGGTTAATTAAGCCATGCATGTTCAAGTTTCGATTAAACCAACTGAGCTAACCAATCACCATTCAGGTTTTCCTGATATAGATGTTCCTGATCGTGCTGATAAAACCAGTGCGTTTCACTCACGGCAGGTGACTAATAATAAAAAGACAGGGACGACGACCCTTAATAAACTGAGTAGCCAGGATCAAACCAGCCATTTGATTCAGCCTGCCAGATCTTCAGACTTGTTTAGTCGGACAAAGTCAATTCATTCAAGCACAGCTGCAATAATGGCAGACACTCAGGCATCGTCATCCAGCACTTTGGCTCGGATCTCACTGGAAATTAGTTCGTCGATTAAGACCACCGAGGCATCAGCAGGCTTATCAGAGATGACGAAAGAACCGTCAACATCGCTAAAAATAGCTTCGTCGTCTACCGCACAAACCACTTCCACCGCAACACTCCCATCACCGTCTGCCACCGACGGTGCTGAAACCGACACCTCCCGGCATATGGCCGTATCCAGTACGCCTGCCGAGCCGGTTGCGACCTCCTCCTCCCCAGGCACTGAAAGCCTCCAGGAACAGGTTGGTCCACAGGACAGAAAGCGGTTGAAACGGTATGCGGACCTTGGACAGCCGCCGCTGCCTTCCGGTTCTCATACGCCGCACTTCACCCCGACCCAGCGGAAACTGCTGAAGGGGTATTCCGACCAGACCAAGGCAATCTATGACAGTTATGACCGTCAGGCCGGTGACATAAAGCAGCAGAATCGGCAGATTATGGCAGCCATACCAGCGGTGGATTCAGACTCAATTACCTGGCCGCAAAAACGACAAGTGTGCTGCGTCAACTTGCTGGAGACACTGGAAAGGCAGTTCCGGGACAGCTTCCTTAACATGAGCAGTACTGCGGAGCAGTACCTCAGCTACAAGAAGGAGTCACCCAACCATACGGGACCGATCAGGCTCTTGCCCGAAGCGCCAATCATCAATAATCTGGCCAACCAGTTCCGGAACCTGTATGGGCTCTACAGCGCTGCCCGTTATGACATGGTCAATGCCACCGGATTCGGGGGCGAGGCGGCAGCGGATGATCGCTTCCGGGGGTACAATGCCGGGGCCATTGTCGAGGCCCTTGCCGGGTTGCTGGTGAGATCGGCGTGGAGATCGGGAAGGATGATGTCAAACCCCATCCGGAAGGTGCTGCTGACGCTTGAGAGCACTCTGACTCATGATGGTCACTGGCACCGGGATGGTGCCAACGATATGCGCCCCCCGCAGCCTGATACGGCATTGCAGAGGATAGTGGGAAATGTTCGGGTAGGGAACGATCAGTTTAACTTGTCGCTACCCATGCTGAACCCCAGGGATGTGGCGGTGATCGATAAAATCATCCTGGCCGAGCGCGATGCCTACTTCTGTAACACGCGACCACTCAGGGATGAGCGTTTCGCGATGTTCAGAGACGTGTTTGACAATACGACTGATGTGCAAAATCAATTGTATGGCGAGCAGCTTCCCTGCCCGACCAGCGAGCAGGGGCTGGCCGACACTTCGGCGCTGAGCGAACTGCTGGAGCGGGCTGCAAACCAGGCCCCCCGAATCACTGTAGCAGGGAAAAAACTGCTGAAACTGTATGCCGACCGTGCCACGCAGGCCTACCATGCCTTTAGCCAGCGCATCAGCAATATCGAGAGGGCCAATACCCGGGCAGTGCAGGACATCGAGGAGAGTGATAACACCCTCATCCACAATGGCTGGATATACCAGCAATGGTCGCTGGAACGACTGGTGTGCTGTGCTCAGGGCCTGCAGACTATAGAACGGGCACTCATGAGCACGTTCGAGAGGCTCCTCATCCGGGTCGATCGGTGTATTCGGTATGATGCCTCTCATAGCCTGACCATGGGGCCAAATACGAGCGGCGAGAATCCCACCCGGGAGGCCATGATCGATGATCTGGTCAACCAGTTCCTGAACATGTATTCACAGTACGGTGCAGCCCGTTTCAATATGATCAAAGCCACCGGGTTCCCCCTGGAGGAGGCGGCAGAGTCGCCGGTTTTCCAGGGATTTAACGCCCAGGGCATGGTTGCCACGGTCAATGGTTTGTTCAGTGCCACGTTCGGGTTGTCCACAACGTTCCGGGACGTTCTCCAGGGGCTGGCGAACTATCTGGATAACCATGACGACGATAATGATCTGCGCCCGCCACAGGTTGATCGTCACCTGTTGCAGATCATCGGCAATACCACCGTCGCCGATGATGAGTTCACCTTGCCGCCCGCAGTGGTGGCTAGTGGCGATATGAACGCTGTCAACCAGCTCGTCCAGATTGAGAAAGCCGACTACCTGGCCAATCTGGGGGGACTGGAAAACCGGGAGCGTTTCCCCACTGATTTTGTCGATATATTCGAAGAGCCCGATGCCTTTGCGGAGGTTTTCCTGGAAGGAGAGATCCCGCAGTGCCATGGTGACTCGCGCAAACGTCGCCAGCTGGACAGCCATCTCTCCGGCAAGCCTGTCGGCAAGTCGGCACCTCCCCGGGATGAGCCAGCTATTGTCAATGACCACCGTGCCCCGGCCACTGCCGGAGCCGCCCGCCACGGGGGGCTGTTGTCGGCGCTGCGTGGTGGCCTGTCCTGGCTGACCGGCAGAGCCACGGCTAACCAACCGGAGGAAGCAGCACCGGAGGTCACTGCCGGGCAAAGCCATCACCGACAGGAGTCGGCCAATGGTGGCGATGACAGGGTGGCCAGCAGAGTCAGGCCGGTGGCGCACAGCGTCAACGACAGTCTGGCTCTGGCCGGGCTGCTGGTGTCCCGGGCAACG
>NZ_JBLYZG010000145.1:0-3592 GCF_049310245.1 Endozoicomonas sp. ALB115
ACGATCAGCCAGAATCCATGTTCACGCCTGGCCAGAATTCGTGTTCACGCTTTGCCAGAATGAGCGTTCACGATTAGCCAGAATATGCACTTCTCGGCATTACGAACATAGCGCTCTGCTGTTTCACCGAGTTCTTCATCAAGGGCATCAACTTTATTCAGGGCAAAAATCACTTGGTCTGTTGGATGGATCTCCCTGATGGTCTTGAGGACTTCCACATCATCAGTAGTTCCAAGCTGGGTAACATTGATTACGTAGAGTAATGTACTGTCCGGATATGACTTAATCGCTTCAATAAAAGTTGCCCGATGCCGCTCATCCATACTGTTATTTGCTCCGGGAGTGTCTATGAAGGTGTATCCCGAAAGCTTGGAACTCAGCAAACCGCTTGAGGCCGGAAAACGGATATCCATTGATGAAACATCATCAGATCTGTTCCACTCTTTCATCTGATCTGCAGATAATAGCCTGCTCATCTCAGCGGGCAGACCTTCACAGCAGTATGCAGTGGCTTTTGCACGCCCCTTTTTGACAATCGTGATTCGCGCGACTTTCGCAGTGGTCGCTTCATTCGCAGAGTGCAGTAAATCTTTGCCAAGCAAAGCGTTTATCAATGAAGACTTACCAGCACTCATTGTTGCCGCAACCAAAATAGTTTTAGAGGATTTGCTCATGAATAACTTAATCCGAAATATTGCCTGAACTGGCTAACCACTGGGTAAAATTCTGCTGAATATGTTGGTGCAGTTTCCTGGGTGAGATGACCTTGATATTGGGAATCCAGCTCTGAACAAGGGGAACGATCTGTGAATAACTCCAAGCGCAAGCCCGGATAATCAGCGTGCCATCCGGCTTTTTCTCAAGAATCTCCTGTCTGGGTAGGAGCGCCTTTCTCTCAAAAAAGAATGCCACATCAGGGTGAACTTCAAGCGTAACTTCAAATTCGGGTTGACCAAACCAGACAGAGTCATGCTCTTTGATCTGTTTGATAATAGCTTCATCAATAGCAAAGTGCTCATTTCCTAAAGATGCCAGCTTAATGCGCGCAAGAGAAAATGCTTTCAGAACACCTTCTGCAGTAGCAGCCAGATACCAACTTCCCCGGTAGAACACCATCATGTAAGGATTAACTTTACGAGTTTTGTTCTTGTATAGAAATTGAACTTCTCGCTTACTCTGAATGGCTTTTTCAATGAGCGTATGGAGTGACTCAATAAAATCCATTTCCAGAGGTGCTTCCTGAAAATGGTAACAACCACCGGTATTCTGGTTGACAAAATTGATCAGAAACCTTGCAGTTTTGTGAGGAAGAGCCTTTTTTAAACCAAGCCTGTCGATAAGGCTAACCAAGTCATGCTCGTTGAATACATGAGTCGATGTCGATGTAAGCCTATAAGTACCAGTGATCGGACAACGATCCAAAGCCGTGCCAAGACGATCCAAATCCCTGCGAATGGTTTTTGTGCAGACACTATACCGCTCTGCCAACTCTTGAATTTTCAAGGGTTGGCCGCTATGAGCAAGCAGAATAATGTCAGCAAGACGATTGGCAAGAAAGGTATTTCTCATCAGGTACCGATAGACCACAAACCACTAAAAGACACCTAATAATACAACAATGGATGGACAGGTTGTGTCCACACAGATCAATAAATCAGAATATATAACTTCAAATATATGATCAAAGACGTATATTTCAAGTAACTTAACCAATCTTGCTAACGGGCACGCTATTATTCAGCAATATGCCTTACCATCAGATTTCAATGTTTTTACCATTGCTCTGCAAATAGCAGCCTTTCTTTTGCAATTTGAGCCATAGCCTTGGCATTTTTGTAATAGCAACGTGTCTCATGTTCGGGGTGTTTTTTGCCACGCAGCCCCATGGCTTTTCTGGAGGTGTTGGCTTTGGCTCTTGCTTCCAGTTGCGATTTGGGGATAAACCCACACAAGTCGTGCTCAATATGAGAAAGGTAGGATTTGCGCTCTACCCACTGATCGGCAAACCAGGCCATCGGGCCTGGCTGAAACTGCTCGCCTTCACAGACTTCATTCGCGACCGTGCCTTGCCCCATATCGGTAGGGCCCTCACCACTGAACAGCAAATACATCGGTAACCCCTGTTACAGTGAGTTGATTTCATCAACCAGTCGATTCAGGTCAGTATCAATAAAAGCCTCTCCGGGTCCCATTACTGCAAGCTTTTCTTTCAGAGAGGGAATGGAGAAAAACGGGATAGCCCGGGTATACCCTTCCGCCGTTTTGTAGAGATACTGCACGCTTCTGGTTGCAATATCGTCCTCCATAAAATTGAGAATCATCGGGCTGTGAGTCGATACCAGAACCTGCTGCTCCGCCTGCACCAATGTATCAATCAAAAACTCGATAAGCTCTGGATTGATGCCGTTCTCAATCTCATCAAAGGCCATAAAACTGTGCTCGGTCATCAGCTGGGCCAGAATGGCCATAATTCGCAACATACCGTCGTTAACATGGCGAGCTTCCGTTGGCAGCTCCTGATGTTCGAAGACCTCGGCGATATTCAGTGCTTTCCAGCCGGATCGTATTGACCGGGTTTTAATCTCCTGAAGTCTTGGATAGGCCTTTTTCAAACGGTCCCGCAGTGCATTTTTATATTCCTGAGACATCTCATGGATATAGGCAGACATTCTTTGTCCACCCAACCCCATTTCTCCTTCACTGTTTCTGGCTTTTTGCCGCAAAAACTGGGGAGCCAGCAATTCCAGAGAACGAAATTGCCGGAAGAACAATTTGAACACTTTCAGCTCATCAGACAGCTCCTTGTCGAGCAACTGGGAAAGAATTGACCCCTGGTAGGAGAAACGGATGGGCTGGTGGATATTACCCAGGGTGTAAGCGCCATCAGCCACCGTAAGCAGCGTATACGTTGTGAAGTTCACACAATCCAGCACAATCTTTTCCTGGGTACAACGCTGCTGATCTGTGTTAAATACCGCTTCCCAGGTCGTCATGGACCCATCCATCAAGTGCATGCTCACGGTAAACAAGATCAGCTTCTTCCTGCTTTTGCCAAGGCGACTGGTCAGCTCAGAAGCTTTCCAGTCACGCTCTTCAAGCCATCCCTTAATATCACCTTTGACCTGTTGGGCCAGAAAATCCATAAACTGCAACACTGTGGACTTACCGGCACCATTGAGCCCTATCAGGCAGTTGAAGCTATGCAGGGATAGGTCAAACCCACCAGGGACTTGAAGTTTTCAACCCGGATATGGTCGATCCACATCGGATGTGTGTTGCCCATTATCCTTTCACTCCCGTCACGTCCTTCACATTAGCCAACAGTGTACCAAACTTGCCATAGTTCACCTTTACCCCATCATTCAGATCCAGGGCAATGCGTAGGTCGGTGAAGTGCCGCCACTGTTCGTCAAACTTACGCAATTCCAGCTGCTGGTTCTGACGCATACAGAACAATCGAAGTTTAGTGTGTACGATTCACTGTCTATGTGCATGATATATCTGCCTTTCACCACCCCGATTGATATTTTCCTGAAATCTGTTGTCAAAGGATTGATCAGATATTCAGGAACGTCGACATGTTGCCAGTTCA
>NZ_JBLYZG010000146.1:0-3539 GCF_049310245.1 Endozoicomonas sp. ALB115
AAGTTGAGGGTTCTCTTGTGTTTTCAGAAATTATGAGTATGTCAGTTTTCTGGTTGTGGCAGCTGACGTGTATTCATCGGGAGTAGCTGGTTAGCGCGCTTCATTTTTTTTCTTGAGATACAGGGCAAAATACTTATATAATTCCCTTGCGACAAAAAAAGGATTAAAAAATGCAAGCTTCAACAACTACAAAAAACAAATTCGCACCAAGCAACTCAGCCAGTCCTGTTCTAGCCCGCCTTATGGAGGAAGTTAGAAATAGTAAGACTACCATGTCTAGATACGATAGAACTCATAATCGCCATAACAGAGGTCAGTAACCGTAGTGGAAGTACCTTTAGACACAGTATTAATTAAAACTGCAAGCCGGTGTAATTTAGACTGCTCTTATTGCTATGTTTACCAAGGCAAAGACACTAGTTGGGAGCAACAACCTAAACGAATGTCAGTTGAGACTATAAAGGTACTTTCCAACCGCTTAATAGAGCAGTCTTTAAAACAAAAGCAAGGTTTTGCTATAGTCTTGCATGGTGGCGAGCCATTATTATTAGGATATGATCGTCTGAAATTGTTGCTAACATTGCTGCGTGAAAAATTAGATGAACATCTTTACCCTATAAGCTTACAAACCAATGGTGGCCTTCTTACCAATAAGCTGCTTGATTTATTCTCCTCCAAAAGAGTTAGTGTATCTGTTAGTATTGACGGTAACAAATACGCGAATGATATTGCAAGAGTTGGACACAACGGAAAAAGTACATTTGCAAGTACGATCCAAGGAATTAAAAAATTAAGTAGTCACAAGGATAGCAGCTTCCTTTTTGCTGGAACTTTATCAGTAATCCAGCCATCAGTATCACCATCTGTTACATACAAATTCCTTAAAAGTCTAAATACACCAAGCATGGACTTCTTATTTCAAGATGGTAATCATGATTATCTCCCGAAAGGAAAGCTTTCTTTCGACTCCCTAGAATACGGAACATGGATGACGGAGCTTTTGGGAACGTACTTATCAGACCCAGAACCACCTAAAATTCCTAGCATTGATGACATTATAAAGTTGTCACTTGGTGGAGAGTCTTCAAAAGAAGGTCGAGGTGAGGAATCCTTTGGAATCCTTATTGTCGAAACTGATGGTGAGATAAGAAAAAATGATACTTTACGATTATCATTTGATGGTGCAGACTTCTTTTCTACCAGAAAAAATATTTCTAACACCCCATTGTCGGTGATACTAGATTCTCCCGAATTCATTGAGGCTTCAAAGCTACAACAACCTACAGCTAAAGAATGTGCTGAATGCCCTGTCTTGAAAGTATGTGGAGGAGGGATGCCCCTGTATAGATGGAGCGCAGCAAATGGTTATAATAACCCATCAGTATTTTGCAAAGATCATCGATTTTTCATTGAAAATATTAGCTCGCGTTTAGAAAGCTTGAATATAGAAAATGTAGAGTAATGGTATGTTTCCACAAATTGACAGCTATGAGCTAAAAACAAAACCATTTAAGTATTTTTTTGGAACTTCAAGTTCTCGTAAAGAAAATATTTTATCATGGATAGAATGGTTTGAAGATAGTGCACCATGGGAGCTTGTAGAGACAGATTTTTATGAACAGTATGAATTTAGCCTTTTACATACAGACTTACCTGAAAAAATATCCCATCTTTCAAGTGATGAAACACTTGCCCAACTGACCAATACTATCGAAAGCATATTTAAAGTGAAGCTTTCAGATAAAGTCGATGTTATCGCTCACAAGCTAGTAGCCGGGCAAACAATCCGCGTCCATAATGATTTTATTGACAAAGAAGGAAGAGAAACTCATAGAATTCTTTTTCAATTAAACAGAAACTACACTAAACACAGTGGTGGTCTTTTGATATTTTTTGAAGACCCAGAAAATGATAAATGGTCTGATATAATAGAACCAATATCCGCCTCGGTTCAGGGCTTTGAGATTTCGAAAAATTCACATCATGCTGTTAGCACTGTTCATGATGGTGAAAGATATACAATTGTCTATTCCTTTAGAGAAACATCTCCAAAAGAAATCATTTAATCCTCTCTTCACGGATTTGATACCTAATAAAAGGCGCATAAACGAATAAGGATAGATTGCGCCCGGCCGCAATCTTATCCTGTTGTAAGCGTTTAAACAGGGGGCAGACTCCAATGGCATTGACTTAAGGCCTCAGCCCTTGATAATTCAAGGCTTACTCGGAAAGAAGCGACTATAAAAAGTCACAAGCCTAAATATTTCCCTTCCGAGCAAGCCATGAACAAGTGTAGCCAAGAGTTTCTGTCCCTTGCAGATGAATGCCTTCACCAATTTGCACAGACTGAAAGTGATGAATTTTCATCAATCCTTACCTCTGATGGCCTTAACTCTTTTCAGAATTGTTACCCCGGCTGCAGGGAAAGCGATTTTCCACCCATCAAAACATTAACCTTGTTCATGCGGCAGGTGGCCAGTGACACCAAATCATGTCGCCACACCCTCATTGATGAAGCGAGAGAGCAGGTCGTCAGGGGCAACAAGAAGAAAGTGCCCAACACTGACACCAGCGCATATTGCAAAGCGAGGCAACGGTTGAGTGAAGCATCCCTAGGAGGTTTGTTGCGCATATCTGGCAATAGTCTTGATCACGCCTCACCAGAATCATGGCTATGGCATCAACGTCGTGTACTGCTTACTGATGGTTCAACATTGTTGATGCCTGACACCGAGAAAAATCAGAAAGAATATCCTCAGCCTGGCACACAAAAAAAGGGCTTGGTTTCCCGAACATAGGACAGCATATTGTTGGAAATCGGCCCGGTCGGTCGGAGCCAAGGGCCGTTAAGAAGCGGCCAAAACCCCATAAAAGGCTCCAGCATTAAAGGTCGCAGGCACGCAGACTCAAGAAATACCAAGGGAAGTGAGCTTAAGTCAGTGCCATTGGTACCCGGGCCTCTTTCCACTCAGCGTATTGATAACGCTCTGCAGGTAAAGGCTTGAGTGCCGGTTTGTCCAGCTCATCAAACAGTGAACGACGACTACCTTGTAATTTCTGGAACGGTTTGTTATTCAGCTCATCCAGCAGGCTTCGAATCGCTTTGTTCAGTGCAGGCAGGGTAAAGAATGTCTGGTTACGCAGGCTGGCCAGTATCCAGCGTTCGACCACCTGTACGGCAGATTCAACCTTGGCCTTATCCTGAGGTTTCCTGACCCGGGCGGGAACAACGGCTACCTGATAATGCTCAGCCAGATCCTGATAGGTGGGGTTGATCACCGGTTCATACCGATGGGGCTGTTTTACGCCTGATTTCAAATTATCAGGGACCAGTGTGCAGGGAGTGCCTCCAAAATAGTCAAAGGCACGTACATGAGAGCCGACCCAGTCCGGAAGCGATTGGCTCCAGGTGGCTTCAGCATAGGTGTAGTTGGAAGCTCCCAGTGTGGCGACAAAAATCTGTGTTTGTCGTACTTCACCAGTGTACTGGTCAACGACAGGCATCGTTTGACCTGCGTAGTCAATAAAGAGCTTGTCTC
>NZ_JBLYZG010000147.1:0-3501 GCF_049310245.1 Endozoicomonas sp. ALB115
CTCACCGTACCTGGCGACAGAATCTTTAACCAGCTTTGAACCATGATCTACTAAATTGCGTACTTGAACCGGCTAATCTGGCAAGCGCATGGAAACAGGTCAGAAGCAACAAGGGTGCTCCGGGTATCGATGGAGTCACCATTGAAGCTTATCCAGACTTTGCCAAACAGAATTGGCCTTCAGTGCGTCAAGCCTTATTGGACGGAACCTACCAGCCGTCACCCGTGCGCCGGCATGTGATAGGAAAGCCGGACGGCGGTGAACGCTTGCTGGGAATCCCAACCGTGATCGACAGGGTCATACAGCAGGCCATTGTGCAGGTGCTGACGCCTGTCTTTGACCCGGGATTTTCCCCAAACAGCTTTGGCTACCGACCGGGGCGGTCAGCACACGACGGAGTCCGTCAGGTTAAGCAGTTGATCAACGGGGGGCTACATTACGCCGTTGACGTTGATCTGAGTAAATTATTTGGCTGGTTTTTGCTCCTGCAAAACCAGACTTCCCACCTTCCATGGCGGTCATACGGTCAATCACGACGTTTTGATGTCTAGGGTCTCCCGTAAGATCCACGACAAACGCCTTCTAAAACTGATTGGTCGCTACCTGCGCTCCGGTGTCATGATTGAGGGCAATGTCTACCCGACCAGGGTTGGCATGCCACAGGGTGGGCCTTTATCACCCTTGCTGTCTAATGTGGTCCTCGACGAACTCGACAAGGAGCTTGAATATCGGGGTCATTGCTTTGCAAGGCTCTTTTGTAAGAGAGTGTGATGACTTCGTTATTCTCGTCAAAAGTCAGCGTGCAGGGGATCGGGTGATGCACAGTATTACCCAGTTCATTGAACGCAAATTGAAACTGAAGATTAACTCCCGGAAAAGCTCTTTATGATGAGAAGGTTGTGAAAGCAACAGAAAGCGAATTCCTGAGTTTCACCTTCACAGGGAAGAAAGTTCGCTGGGCCCAGAAGTGTCTGGACCGATTCAAATACCGGATACTCAAGTTGACCAGTCGTCGCTGGGGTGTCTCAATGCAACATCGGTTACACAAACTGGCACAATATATCCGGGGTTGGATGGGGTATTTCCGGTTATCGGAATATTACCGACCAATTCCCCTGCTGGATCAATGGATACGTCGGCGAATCCGTTGCTGTTTTCTGAAGCAATGGCGCAAGCCAAAAACCCGTTTCAAGAATCTGGTCAGGTTAGGCGTTGATAAAGTGAACGCCGCCAAGATCGCAGCCAGCAGCAAAGGGTATTACCGTCTGAGTAAAACTTATGCGGTACAACAGGCACTGAATAACAATTACCTCGCGAAAATTGGGTTTGTTTCATTGAAAGATTTATGGATCAGGTTTCACCATCATCGTTGAACCGCCCGGTGCGGACCCGCATGCCGGGTGCTGTGGGGAGGGCTGGAGAAAGACCAGCCCTTACCCGATTTATGGCTCGTTTGCAGCTCTTCTGGCTAGATTTATAATAATCGTTGTCACTAAGCCAATTTGAACAAGATTATTTACTGTTGACATTACACTCAAACGAAAAATCCAAGCTCCAGTACTTTCTGAAAAATTTAATATTGACAGACCAAATGTAAAAATTAAACCAAATATTGCTGAATAATAAATTGAAAAAAATACATCTAAATAGCCTTTGCGTTTGTACTTTTTAAATGTACTCGAATTTGAAAACGAGAACATTATGGTTATTACTGCTGCTAAAAAGCCAAGCATCGTAAAAGCAAATGATGATAGAACAACAGCGATATCGTCTCTCTCTTTGAAAAGCGAAAGACTAAGAGACGCATAGTTCTTCACGATCTTGTCGTAACTCAGGAACAAGATCGGTCCAGGAATCCAAGTTAGCAAACCGTACAATATGACTAATATCAGCTTCCTCGAATCTTTCATTTTTTCTGAACTCACTCAATTTATTTATTAAGTATTGGTTTTCATCGGCCTTTGTTTCTAGAACCCCAGAAATACTCTCCTCTTTTACTGAGCCAATAATATCTGATATAGCACCTTGGCCTATTAGATACAACTCTGTCAACTGCGAATGTGTTTCATTCTTGGCCTTTATTATCATTTTTTGAAGACCTTTATCTTCGATAGAGTCTATAAACTTTTCTACAGCAGGCTTTATACTTTTGCTCCTTTTCGGTTTTATTATAATTTCTATCGACTCTATATCTTCAACATCTTCAGATTTACAACGAACAACATTGATAATGTCTCTTGTAAGAGAATTCTCTTTGTCAATCTCTATTGTTGCTCTTCCTAGAAATGGCATTTTCACTATCTCACTTCTAGTAGCTTGATGAAGTAATGGTTCTACAGCAAACTCATAATCTGAAATATTAAGACTATGTAATATTTTATTTATATAGTCGGCGAAAACCTGAAATTTTGGCGCGAGTAAAGTTGATCCAAAACTGAAATAGTTTTCTTTAAGAAGTATGTAAGAAGCAAAGCCTAGCTTTTCATTTTGATTCAATAAATCTTGAATATCATCTACAGATAAATCATTTGTGTTAATTTTCTTAATTATCTCATGACTTCTTGTCATAAGAAACAAGTAAACATCGCCTACTTGATGCGAAATAAATATATGTTCGTCTGAATATTTAAAATTTGATTTGTATTGGTTGTTATTTAGCTTACAAAAAGATTTTAAAATATCTCTCAAGTCAAATAAAACTCGTTCATCACGGTTTCTATGTTTTAGAAAATAACCGAAATAATTTATTCGCATTAAAAATCCTCATGATTAAAAAATGTATGATTAGAGCCATAACGCCTGCATAAGCGGCGGCGCGTCTAGCGCCATCCGCTGGATGCCCTTGTTATGTGCGTGTTACTTGTTTTTGCCAAAACTGAGCACAACCATTATCACCGTTTAATTTATATGGTTCAAAACCATATTTTAGATAGGCTTGCTGAGCGGGCTTATTACCTTCTAATACTTCCAAAGTGATTTTGCAACATCCCTTCTGAAAAGCAATTTCCTCAATTTTATCAAGTATTATTTGGCTTAACTTTTTTCCGCGATATTCATTTTTAACTGCAATATCATGAATATTTATAAGGGGCTTACATTTAAAGGTTGAAAACCCTTCGAAGCAATTTGCAAAACCAGCAGGCTTACCATCTACATAACAAAGAATACTGAAAGCACTTGTAACCTTACCAAGTTCTTTGGCCAGGTTTTCTTTGACGTATTGATCCAAAGGTTCATTTCCGCCCATTGGATCAATAGCATAATCATTCAATAAGGAAACAAGGTCATCAGCATGTTTTTCATTTGAATAGTCTGCAACAATTACTTCTATTGTCATGCTTACTCCGTGATTTATGATTAGCACATAACGCCTAAATCAGGTGCGCCGTAGGCGTCACCTGGATTTACTTGGTACGCCCGGCATGGGCATGAACTGATGGGGTGAAAGTCCCCTGTGGGAGAACCTACATTTGACTGGCGGTAAAGACGCCTGCTGATGAC
>NZ_JBLYZG010000148.1:0-3218 GCF_049310245.1 Endozoicomonas sp. ALB115
CGTTTATAAACCGTTCAACAAAATGAACTTCTGAACAGAACCGCAGTCTGCTTTTTATATTCTCATGAATTAATGAAATATAATTATGGATGGAAGATCTGCTGGTATCAGTGGTAAATACACAAGATCAGTTAATAATTACAACCAACCGAATAACCATGCTCCCTCTTCAGGGCGTGGACGATATAGGCATGCCACAGTCAAACAATGGGATAATCCCACCCGCACTGTGCCGGGTCGCAATGAATTTTACCATTCTTCTGGCACACGCTCTTCTCAACATCTACAGTGCCATTCAGTAAACCCTGCTCAAGATTTTAATGCCCTCATCACACAGGAAATAATGGATGATCTGTTGAGTAAATCGGATCATTTCGGTCATCGCTATAATGGAAAAAATCACAGCCAATTTGCCTGTTCAATTAAAGAATACACGTCAGCTGCTAAAAGACCGTTAAACCGGGCGGAACAAAGCCAGCTGATACGTATGCTGCAAAACTTTACCCCAACACGGAGCTGGAATTGGCGAAGCCTGACGACAACACTTCATTCATTAACTTCAGCGGGTGTTTTTACCCCTCATTCCCCCATGGATGAGCGTGTTAAGCTTACTCAAGCTCACTTATTGTCAACGCTACTGGATGCAATAATATTTAACTGCAGCCAAAAACCTCAAGCCAGGAATATTGATGCCCGGGGTATCGCCAACCTGCTTTGGGCCATGGCGAAACTGGTGGACAACGGGCAGAAGCAGACACCAGAGTTCAACGAGGCCGTTGTCGCGCTGTTGCCCCACGTGAACGCAAAGAAAGACCAATTTAAGGCCCAGGGCATTGCCAACCTGCTGTGGGCCATGGCGAAACTGGTGGACAACGGGCTGGAGCAGACAGCAGAGTTCAAAGAGGCCATGGCCGCCCTGTTGACCCACGTGAACATACAGAAAGACCAATTCAATGCCCAGGGTATCGCCAACCTGCTGTGGGCCATGACGAAACTGGTGGACAACGGGGAGTGGACACCGGAGCTCAAAGAAGCTGTGGCCGCGCTGCTCCCCCATGTGAACGCACAGATAGATCAATTTAATACCCAGCATATTGTCAACCTGCTGTGGGCAATCGCGAAACTGTCGGACAACGGGCAGAAGCGGACACCAGAGCTCAACGAGGCCTTAGCCGCGCTGTTGCACCATGTGAGCGCACAGAAAGATCAACTTAATACCCAGAATATTGCCAACCTGCTGTGGGCCATCGCGAAACTGTCGGACAACAGGCAGAAGCGGATACCAGAGCTCAACCAGGCCGTAGCCACGCTGCTACCCCACGTAAACGTACAAAAAGATAACTTTAAACCACAGGGTATCGCCAACCTGCTGTGGGCCCTGGCAAAACTGGTGGACAACGGCCAGGAGCGGACACCAGGGTTCAACGAGGCCGTGGCTGCGCTGTTGCCCAATGTGAACGCACAGAAAAACCAGTTTATTCCTCAGCATATCGCCAACCTGCTGTGGGCCATGGCGAAACTGGTGGGCAACGGGCAGAAGCAGACACCAGGGCTCAACGAAGCCCTGGTCGCGCTGTTGCCCCGGGTGAACGCACAGAAAACCCAATTTCATGCCCAGGTTATCGCCAACCTGCTGTGGGCCATGGCGAAACTGGTGGACAACGGGCAGGAGCGAACACCAGCACTCAACGAGGTCGTGGCCACGCTATTGCCCCAAGTGGTCGCACAGAAAGCTCACTTTAAACCACAGGAAATCACCAACCTGCTGTGGGCCATAGCGAAACTGGTGGACAACGGGCAGGAGCAGACACCAGAGCTCAACGAGGCCATGGCCGCGTTGTTGCCCCACGTGAGCGCACAGAAAGCCAGCTTTACACCACAGGGTATTGCCAATCTGCTGTGGGCCATGGCGAAACTGGTGGACAACGGACAGGAGTCGACATCAGAACTCAACGAGGCCGTGACCGCACTGTTGCCCCACGTGAATGCACAGAGAGCTACCTTTAAACCACAAGGTATCGCCAACCTGCTGTGGGCCATGGCGAAACTGGTGGACAACGGGCAGGAGTCGACACCAGAACTCAACGAGGCCGTGACCGCACTGTTGCCCCACGTGAATGCTCAGAGAGCTACCTTTAAACCACAAGAGATCGCCAACATGCTATGGGCCATGGCGAAACTGGTGGACAACGGGCAGGAGCAGACACCAGCGCTTAACAAGGCCGTGGTCGCACTGTTGCCCCGCGTGAAAATACAGAAATACCAATTTATTCCTCAGCACATCGTTAACCTGCTGTGGGCCATGGCGAAACTGGTGGATAACGGGCAGGAGTGGACACCAGAGTTCAAAGCGACTGTGGCAGCGCTGTTACCCCACGTGAGCGCACGGAAAGCTGACTTTACACCACAGGGTATCGCCAACCTGCTGTGGGCCATGGCGAAACTGGGTGAACTCGTTGAGCTGAATGTGGTTACCTCTGCATTCGAATCGCTTGTCTACCGAATCAGTGAAACCCCTCAGCTCTCCAGGCAAGATATATCGATGTCTCTCTGGGGCGTAATGGTATGCTGTGCCAGGTTGTCTCTAGACTCCAAAGCCAATAAAAATAACGTGCTTGAAAAGCACATGGATATCCTGTTGACTCGCCTGGAAAATACATCACCGGATAATGAAGAGGATCAAACCACCATTGCCATGGCCGCCAGTTGGCTTGGCAGAGCGTGTCCGTTCAACCCCCATTACCAGACAATCGTTTCAAAACGCCAATCCGACTTCCGTAATCAACTCCAATCATGTATGCCCTCTTTGAAGATTGAAGAAGAAAAGAGTTTGCACTCATTGCCTCCGGTTGACCTGCTACTGCCAGATCACAATATGGTGATTGAAGTTCAGGGACCGTCTCATTACGTGGGTGGTGATTTCAACACCAGGAATGGTTCGACTCTGCTGAAAATCGCACTGCTGCAGAAATCAGGATTTGAGGTCATTGAAATCCCGGTTAACAGGCTTTGGAACCTGGATGTAATGAAACCATTTATTGACCAAATAAAAAAGAGAGCAAACAGCCAGTAATCGCCTCCCTGCCATCGTGACTCAGGAACCATTTTCACAATTCAGAGTAGATGTTCTCCTCCAACCACTTGCGTTTATAAACCGTTCAACAAAATGAACTTCTGAACAGAACCGCAGTCTGCTTTTTATATTCTCATGAATTAAT
>NZ_JBLYZG010000149.1:0-3158 GCF_049310245.1 Endozoicomonas sp. ALB115
GCAGTCCCGATATTTCTGGAAGCCCCGGTAGCAGCTGCGACAGCCCCGGCAACAGCCCCGGCAGTAATCAAGACGGTCGCGACAGCAATCATGATCCCCCCGGAAACAGCCCCGTCAACAGCCCCGCCAACAGCCCCGGCAGCAGCCCCAAAGACAGCACCCCCGACAGCAAGCGCGGGGACGCACTTCACAATAGTTCGGCCAATAAGTTTACTCGTTTTTTGCAAAAAAATGACCACACGCTCCTGCAATGGGATATTTTTTATCTCTTTTATCTTGTTATCAGTTAATTGATTGGTACAGGCAGGGCATTTTTTTTGGTTGGAACTTTCCACCCATTTCCGCATGCATGATTTACCAAAAACATGTCCGCATGTCAGCTGGATGCTTTTGTATTTTTTTGAGTCACAACATATTGAGTCATAACATATTGCACATTCAAGACCCTTAGCACTATTCATATCAAAACCGAACCATAAAAGGATTTTTCGTAACTATTCAGCCCCAAGAAGCGGAAGATTGCCGTAATTCTCTACAGCTCTATAAATGGAGTGGAATATATTCTTTCCTTGCTTTTTCGCAGACGACACGTAGCTGCGGATCCGTGTAAACATGGAACCATCGTAATCATTCCTGAAGCAGCCTGAGATTTTCTGCTTCAGCTTTGCCATCCTGGCATCCCTTTCGCTGCCGTTGTTATCGAAAGGGATTGTGAAGTCCGTCATGAAACGCAGTGTCTCTTCCTTGTAATCAATGAGCCTCTTGAACAGGTTATAAGCCTTGGTTCTCTTTACCTTCTTTCGTCCCAGCTCTTGCCGCTGCCTCTCCATATAAGCGGCTTCTTTCGCCAGTGCGCGCTTGAGTATACGATCATAAATATCTTCTATGCGCTCTTGCAGAACAGACGGCATCTGTAGCATTCCAATAGTGTTAAACCCTTTACAATAATGCCAGCTGAGCCGCAGCAGTTTCATTAAGCGCAGAGCCAGCTGGTTGGCATCCCTGTCTACCACACCCTGAAGCTCGCGCAGATGATGGGCGTTGCACAATACGTGTACTGCCGCATAGGTAAAGTAGGGTTTCCAGTGGTCATGAACCAGCACGCCGGTAAACGTGAGCAATATACCCATGGCATCCATGCCTTCGCAGCCACGCTTTTGTGCAAGATGGTAGAGTGTCCACTGATCATCCCGCAGGATATGTAGCCACCAGAGGTCACCGTCCACCCTCATACCCGTTTCATCGGAGCCAGCAACAGGCGTCTCCTTTAGAGCATCCTTGATGACCTGTTCAGTAGAGGCGAGGTTTTCGTAAGTTGCTGCAACGAAGTTGGCAACACTGCCTGCACTGAGGCTCATGTTATGAACGGTATGAAAATATTCTGACACTCTCTTGTAAGGAATAAAGTGATACTGGTTCAGGTAGACGGCCATGGCCTTTGTTGACGGCCCATATTGTACGGCAGCGGTCACTCCCTTGGGAAAAGCTGCCTGATTATGGTGACCACAGGAACAAACCTTCACCTCTGCCCTGTGAGCGGTTACCTCGGGGCAACCGGGCTTTCCCCATTCAAACACCTGACGCTCAATATGCTTGAGTGGCTCAACATCAAGAAGGGAAGTATGGCAATCATGACATTCCAGAAGTGTGTGATAGACAACATAATCAGGATTATCAACTGACTTAAGGCAGTTACCTTTATGCCCCTTTTGACCACCGGCTTTATTATCAGACGATTGCCTCAGGCTTTTGGGAGTTGGAGACTCCTGCTGTGAATCGGAGTTTTTTCCATTAGTGGAATCATCTTGGGGACTGTCGCTTTTATTGGGTTTCTGATAGCCATCGGACGATGGAGGTTTACTGCTGTTCTGACTGTTTTTACTGACCATCCCCTCAAGCTCACGACACCGTTCTTCAAGGTAGGCAACCTTCATGCGTAGTTGTACAACTTCCTCTGCCAGGAGTTGGTCGCTTGAAGGTGTTGACGACGTTTCAGAACCCATGCTGGATATGAACCTGAGATTCATTGCATCTCAGGCTGGCAGATAATTCAGGAATTTCCAGAAAATTTTGAGGGGTGCTGAACAGTAACATTGCAGCTTTCTTCCATGACCATATATTTGTTCAGTCAGATAAGGCGGAAGATGCTTTGAAAGCACTGCATGAACTCTCGACAACTGATAATAGCAAAACATGCTTGTAACGAATCAGGATGAATTTACGTTGAATTTCTGGTGATATGTTAGCTCACTATGGAATACAACAGCGGTTACTTAAATCATCATCTCCTCCAGGGATTCAGATGTACCATTTTGGGATAATGCTCCTTCAGTAAAATTAATACAATCCTGAGTGGGGTTTTTGATAAAATATTCTGCTGAATGCAAAATATTCTTTTCATCATGATCCGCCAATCCTATTTCATTTAGTGTGGTTTTTAAAAAAGAATCAGGGTCAGCATCTTTTAAAAGTAAAGCATGATAATGGTCATCTTTAGGCTTTTCTTTTTTATGTAATCTTGGCAAATGACACTTTATATCTTTTTCACAAAGCAATTTTACATTATCAGATTTGTCCCAGAGGTTAGGATAATTTTCATCAGTATAAAAAGTAAAAACAAATCTATCTTTAATAGGTATTGAGTTGATGGTTATATAAGTTGTTGTATAAAACCCTTTGCTCTTTGGAAAATATGAAAACCCGAAATCAAATTTTCTGGCTAAATGTAATGAAAATACACCCGTCTTGTTTTCTGGTGATTCGATAAAATTGCTGTTTAATCGTAACTTCTCATTTTTAACTGGCAAAACCTCAGTTTCTGTCGTCATTTTAGCGGTTTTACTGGGCTTTAGAGGATTGCATGTAGAATTTGCTGGTCTTTTTTGAGCTGTTATGGTTAGACTTGAACCTGCTGATACCGATGGTTGCATTATAGTCCTCGAGGGCTATTAACAATTTATTAAAACTGTATTTTAGATTTGATATTAGAATAGAAATTCGCTTTTTAAACTAATAATTCTGAAAGCGTGCCTGACATAAAATTCAAGTGATCAATGGCCCGCTATTCAACGTGAGTTCGATGCTCAGAAAGCCATAGGCAAACCTTCTGTCAGTGCTGTTACATCAATATGAGGCTTTCTGGGCTGCCGGGTATAAGC
>NZ_JBLYZG010000150.1:0-3156 GCF_049310245.1 Endozoicomonas sp. ALB115
AGGTGAACGGCGAATTCAGCCTGGAACTGCTGCGGGCCTTTTCCTCCATGATGAGCAGTAGGGGCTTGCCCGACAAAGCGAAGGTGGAAGCATTCGTTCAATGGCTACCCTCGGTTGAAAATAAGAATATTCTGAAACTTTCTTGCCGAATATTTGCAAGTTTTGGTTTGCCCTCAGCAGAAAAACTGACTGAAAATGAGAAAACACTTCGCCAATGTCTTAATCAGCATGGTTGTACCACTGAACATGGCGACGACAATAGTGATGAAGATCTTTTAGAATCGAGTCAAATGAAAGCACTGGCTCTGTTCTTCTCTGGGCCCGCAAAATGGCGCATGAAAATTGCCGAATTCCAACAATATCTGGCTGCCCACAAGAGTCCTCGAAATGACAGAGTGGCTGTTCGTGCTGCGCTGAAATCATTGCTACCGATATTGGCTATCCATGGAGGAACTGGTATCCAGTTCTGGATTGAAAAATATCGTGAAAATCCACGCGGCAAAGGAGTACTCACTAAAACATTATCCATTCCTGCACCATTGGCTTTAACAAAATTTGCACTAACGCAACTCCCTGAATCTGAGATGCAGGAATACCTTGAACTTTGCAGAAACCTGAAGCCAGCCCCAACTCAGGAACAGTGGTATGCATTAAAACCACTTTGCCAACAGCTTGGCCAGCAATTTGACTTCACGCAATCTAAACGCACGATGCTGGAGATTCTCTGGCAACAATCAGAAGATAACCGCTCAAAATACGCGGATAAGATGGATGAGCTATTCAAAACCTTGCCCACCGTCTCACAGTGGCGCGGGTTACATCGGGTGCTTGGACAACACAAAATGCAGCAATTCATGGATGCCTGTCTTGACTATCAGGCTGCACCTGAAACTGCTCCTGATGTCACGATTCAGCAACGGTTGCTGGAAGGAATGTTACTGACAAACCACTATCTGCCTGAACACATCGATATACCGGATCTCTGCTTTTCAAACCGGGTGTCAACTGATGATGAAAGAGGCGTAGTTGTTGATGGTGATCACGTCATGTTGGGCCAGGAACGCCTGTGGTACTTTATCACGGCCATACTGTTCGAGCTTAAACAAACAGAGTATCAATTCAGGAATCAAAAGCTTACTGTCATGCCAACCGATGGTGAACCGGTTGTACTCCAAAAACCGGATTTTACCCTCACGGATACTGGCCTTGTTATAAAGAACTGGACATTGGAACAGTTGACCGCCTTTTTCAAGGCAACTGAATTCACAGAACAATGGTATGAAAAGCCTCAGGACAAACGGGAGCCCTATGCGATCAGGCTTGAGGCAAAATTAGCCCAAATGAAAGCAAGAACCAAAGAGACCAGGAAAGCTGAGCCTAAAAAAGCAGCATTTCTGCTGTCACCTTCCATGATTATCAATATCATCAAATACAAAAAACCATTAAAGCCAGCGGTGTGGTCATCTCTGGAACACTATGCCAGCAACGGCCAGCTAACCACAAGTTTATGTAAGGCGCTCAGCCCGGTTATCCGAAATGATAATGATGGTGTTGTTCCTGAGCTCGTTAAAAATGCAGTGGCTGAAAAGTTGGTACAGATTGAGACAACAAAAACACCCGTAGTAACAGCAATCGCTCTGCAACAACCTCCTGCAAGCACGCCCCCCCCTTGGGATCAGGATTCCACCAGGAGCATTCAAGGGCCGAAATTTACCTTTGAAGCGGCAATGGAAGAGCTGGATCGTTTTCCGATATTGGGGAATAGAGAACTTGAACTATTGGAACCCTATCGGAAAGAGATGATACTTCCGCAGTTAATAAGTGTTCTCCAAAAGATCAACCATTATGATGTGGATAAACAGACACAAAACGCCTGGCATTCAGCCTTAGAATGCAGAAAAAAAGACCCTCTTGGGCTGAACGAAATTGACATTGACATTTGGGAATCGGATTCTGATTTATTGTCGCCGGATTTTGATTTATTTGCGACCGAGTCAGAACGGGTCAACAACAATGACTGGATGGAAGAGTTCCTACAAGGATAAACCAGTTGCCCTGACTCAAGCATTTTACGGTTAAAATGGCAACATACGCTGGTTAAATTGGTGCCTACCTGAAATTAGAGGAAACCGGAAGCGAATATCAAGAAGAAAGTCAAACCACCAAAAACCGGTGTCATATATGGTCCCAGCTTTCTTTGCCATGCCGGTACAGTGTACGGGCAACCCGGATAGGGCCGACAGCTGACTGATAAGTTGCAGAACAACGCAATGCCCGGTGATAGCAGGTGCCATTGAACTCAATGACTGGTGCATCGACGTCGAGTGAAGCCAGATCATTTGCAAGAACCTCACACTTTGCCTGAGCAAAAAGAGCATGGACCTGGTTTTCATAATCTTCAAAGTGCCGGATCGAATTATGATGCTGGCGCAGGCGAATCAACATGAGTTCGAGCTGCTCAAGAGCGTGGCAAGTATTAGCGGTTTTCGCCAACGGCTGACATACTTCCATCGGGGCGGCCTCTCACTGGAACGGTGTAGTATTTCAGTAAACATCATACCGGTGTTTGGCCGTTACCCCATATCAGGCCGGACGAAATTTGTTGCTATGGGGGATTGCGTGGAGCGCAAACCCTGAAAATACAGTCAGTATGAGACTTTCACCCAAACGATTCTCCAACTGGAAACAGGGAGGACCTCCAAACAAACCATGCAGTCACCTTCCTCCTCAGCAACCGCAGATACTGTATCCAGGTTAACATCTACTGCAGCTGGAAGAGACGAGCCGTCAACCAGCCACAAACGCAAAAGAAAGCGGAGCATGGCAGGTCGCCAGATTGAAAAGACAACAACGGACACTGGAGCGTTGCCACCGCATCAACAGCAACCTGAATCCGGGACCATTTCCCCCATAAAGCTCAGGCGTGTTACTGGCAATAACTCGTGTATTGAGCGCTCTTCTTCGACTTCGGTTCAGGGTAATCCGGAGCCAATGGAGACTGACACGGCCATGTCTGCTGACGCAGCTTCCACGCTTCCGGGGATATCAATAAATCTACCAACAACCAGCGACAACAGGCTATTAACTGGCAATGAACATACCTCAGCGATGGTGCAGGTCATGCCTGAACCAATGAAGGATGTACCGCTCACTACA
>NZ_JBLYZG010000151.1:0-3095 GCF_049310245.1 Endozoicomonas sp. ALB115
AGTACCCCTGAGTTCTGATTCATTTCAAAGGCAGTTCAGTGGCAACCCTCTGGTTACAGAGGTTATGCATTTATGATACGAATTCAGGAAACATCACTCTTTCCTGAGCTGAGGGATAGCCTTGGAACTTTTTAAAACTTTTGTCCTCTAAAAGTTCCAAGCAAATGAATCATGAGAATCAAACAAGGGATATCATGTAATGGATCAAATCAAGCTTAGTGTTTTTTCAGCACTATCACATTCATGGTACAGACATTCAGAATCCTTACTGCTAATCAGGGCTATAAAATGCCTTGTTAATGGTATCAAGGCATTGTTTGGTCGTTATTCTGTCAGCGTTTTATACGGTAACACCCAACAGCTGATGAAAGAACATCCAAATGCACGGTTTACCCAAATACTCCATAAACCATTAAGTGCTTATAACATTAGCATCCCGTCAGCCTGCAAGCACCCAACCGGCTATGTTTCCAATAAGACAGACAAACTGCATGATGAAGGGCGTAGGCTTCAGGTTAAACTCGCTTTCAAGCAGGATGGCAGTGTTGTCCCAATCCCCATGTATAACTCCGATAATACCTGCTCCCCCATATGCCTTAATGGTAAAGCCCACCGCTCTGATACTGACACCAAAGCACCCGGAGCAAAAATTGTCTGCCGACATTTCGCCTGGGCTTATGCCACAAAAGTGTTTGGTCGGGGAAAAGATACTTTTAAAACAATAAACACCCCGGAAAAAATACAAACAACCTTTGCCAATACATATGCTAATCCATCAATGGTTGCGCACCTTCACCCAGAGGGATTAGAAGACGGCGCAACTACTGTCAGATCCTATTATGCTGATGGCTATTATTTCCGTGAGGGAAAGTTTTCAGAGGCTCTTACGAGGCTGGTAGAAAAGTACTGGAATATGGCTTGTGGCGATGAAAAGAATTTTCTTATTGATTCACGAGGTGATGAATTAGAATCCCACCATATGGCCCTGAGATTAAAGAAACAGGATGGATGCATGAAGGTTATTTTTTACGACCCTAACGCTACACTCATGCACAAAACAATCCTTCTCTCGGAACCCGGTTTGGCTGCACACATTACCGGCGAAGATCTCGGGGCAAGCTACCTCTTTGATGGAGCACTTGTTAATATTGATGACAGGAAAAAGTCGGCTGATAAATGTGATATTCAGTTCTTTGGTGGCTCACCTACCCTGTTGCTTGCAGCACCGGGGCATCTGGATCATCCCTTATTCGGGGCATGATGGAGAAAAGATATTGGTTGATAGATCACCCCATAACTTACCTGGCATTTTTCATAAACCGTGATGCGCGATCCCGGCTGATAAAAAACATACAGCCTCCCAAACATAAAACATCACTCTTTCCTGAGCTGATGGATAGCCGTGGAACTTTTTAGAACTTTTGTACTCTAAAGGTTTCAAGCAAATGAATCATAAGAATCAAGCAAGGGATATCATGTAATGGATCATATCAAGCTAAGTGTATTGTCAGCACTATCACATTCATGGTTTAGACATTCAGAATCCTTACTGCCAATCAGGGTCATCAAATCCCTTGTTAATGGCATCAAAGCACTGTTTGGCCGTTATTCTGTCAGCGTTTTAGACGGTAACACCCAAAAGCTGATGAAAGAACACCCAAATGCATGGTTTACCAAAAGACTCCATAAGCCATTAAGTGCTTATAACATCAACATCCCGTCAGCCTGCAAGAGTTCAACCAGCTATGTTTCCAATAAGATAGACAAACTGCATGATGAAGGGCGCATACTTAAGGTTAAACTTGCTTTCAAACAGGATGGCAGTATTGCTCCAATTCCCATGTATTACTCCATTAAACCCTGGCACTCAAAGTGCCTTAACTGCACAGTACGTCGCTCTGATACTGACACCGTAGCAGCTGGAAGAAAAATAGTCTGCCGACATATCGCCTGGGCTTATGCCACAAAAGTGTTTGGTCGGGGAAAAGAGACTTTTAAAACAATAGATACCCCAAAAAAAATACAATCAACCTTTGCAAATACATCTTTTTTTCCATCAGTAGACGCACACTATATTCCAGATGGTTTGAAAAACATCCGAACTACTCCCAAATCCTTTTATGCCGATGGATATTATTTCCACGAGGGAGCATTTTCTGAGGCTCTTTCGGGGCTGGTAGAAAAGTATTGGAATATACCTGCTGGCGATGAAAAGAATTTTTTGTTTAATACACAGGGTGATTCAAGATTTGGCCACGTAATGGCTCTGAGATTAAAGAAGCAGGATGAATGCATGAAGGTTATTTTTTATGACCCTAACGAAACAATTATGCACAAAACATTCCTGCTCTCGGAACCGGGTTTGGCTGAACACATTACCAGCAAAGATCTACAAGCCAGTTACCGTAACATCTTTGATGGATCACTAACTAATATTGATGACAGGAAGAAATCTGCTGATGAATGTGATGTCCAGTGCTTTGGTGGCTCACCTGACGGCTTGCGATGTGACTCAGAAGCAGGGCATGAACATCATCCCTTATTCAGAGGTAGACGTAATGGTTGACAGATCACCCCACAACTTACCTGGCATTTTTTATAAACCGGGATTAGCGGTTCCGGCTGATCAAAAATATACAGCTTCTCAGACATAAAATAACGCAACCGATGCGGCTGTCAGTGAAGCCAGAGACCAGTTAAAAGCCCTTAAACTTTGCTCATTTTTCAGAAATCGCCTCAATCCTGAGCCAAAAACTACCCAGACTGAACAACAAGGCAGATTGATTAGAGTAAATATCACCCCAACCAGTAAAACAGAAAGCGTGTAGTTATCACCAGGCAATGTAAATACAACAGCGCTACTGACGGCCATCATCAGGGCTTTCACATTCACAAACTGAAAACTGATGGCCTGAAGAAAAGTCATTGGTCTTTTACTGTCCGCCTGCTCTGAAACACTGGCAGCCGTGGCAATCTTCCATGCCAGCCACAATAGATACATGGACCAATGGCACTGACTTAAGCTCACTTCCCTTGGTATTTCTTGAGTCTGCGTGCTTGTGATCTTGGATGTTGGAGCCTTTTATGCGGTTTTG
>NZ_JBLYZG010000152.1:0-3024 GCF_049310245.1 Endozoicomonas sp. ALB115
TGCAACATCAACTGGCCAGCCTCCATGCACAGACTCGCCGGGAAAGCCTGGATCAGCAGGAACAGCTGCACCGTCAGCTGGACACACTGGAACAGGAACGCATCAAAGCAGAAGAGTTGCACGACCAGCAACAGATCACCTCACCCATTGATGGCACGGTGCAACAATTGCAGGTGCACACCATCGGCGGTGTGGTACAGCCAGCGCAGGCACTGATGCAGATTGTACCCGCCGAAGCAAAGATGGAAGTGGAAGCCTGGATACTGAACAAAGACATTGGTTTTGTTCATGAAGGACAAAGCGCTGAAGTGAAAATCGACACCTTTAACTTCACCAAATACGGTTTGATTGATGGCATGTTAACCAACGTTTCCAACGATGCCGTGCCCGATGAGCAGTTAGGGCTGAGATACCTTGCCAATGTTCAAATCGAAAAAGACTGGATGCAGGTTGGCAGCAGGCAGGTCAACTTGTCTCCGGGTATGAGTGTAGCTGTGGAAATAAAAACTGGGCAGCGGCGGCTCATTGAATATTTCTTGAGTCCGTTATTGAAATTCAAACAGGAGAGCATTCGTGAAAGATGACACAAATCTAAGTGTATATTTCAAAATAGCCTTAGTGACTTTTCTTTTTCTCTTTGTCTTTCTTTGGCGTAATGAAGTCTCCACAGCAGCTCGTAGCATGTCAGCATATATTATTCTATGCTGCATTTTATGTATTGCCGATGCCCACTTTAGAAGTATTGATGTTTTGGAATACAATGAAAAGTGGCTGTATTACTTGTTGCTAGGGTTTCCAGCTTTATATTTCTTTTTTATTATTCTCTTCAGGGCAGCAAGTCATGAAGGTTACAGTGCTTACATTGCAACATATAGCCATTTTGAAAATGCAGCTCGCACAATAGCTTCTGGCATAGGTAAAACAGAAAGCTCTTTGATTGTATTGGGTAAGCTTGAACGAATACCAGAGGTCTTGCACAACTATACTTTTAGTGTCTACTGGTCAATCCTGACTTTTTTCTTGATGTTATCTCATTCATTAGTTTTATCATCAGCTCAGAAAAAATTCTCTATCCAGCATGAAGATGATGAACCAATACCATCGCATATGATGTACTTTCTTTATTTCATACTGCTGATTATAGTGGCTCTCTGTGTTTTCTCATTCCAAGCTAGTCTTGTGGTATCAGAGAATTGTTCTGCAAAATGTGGTGGTTTAGAGTCATCGGATTTTGGCTTTCTATTTCTCCATAATATGGGTTTCATTCTTTCCTTAGCCTGTTTCTATAAATTAAAAAGAGCCTCAATAGAGCAATATCGACAGAACCATAAAAATGGAGTTAGTAAATGAGCGAAGAACAAAATTATATAGAAGACTGGTTTGATCTAGATTTTTCTGGTGATGGTCATGAGGATCTTAGGCAGATATTAAATAACACTATTGGTGGAACAATCACTGCCTTAGAAAATACAGCATCAAATGCCAGAATCTAGGACACCCATAAATTTCTCAATTGAGAAAAGTAAACTTATGGATGTCCTTTAATTCTGATTAGTTATTAGTTTTGGTTTTCCTAGGGAAAGCCGTTTTTATAACAAATGGCTTATTTAATAAAAATAGAGGTGCTCGGAGGTGACCTTAAAATGAGTTCAAAACTAGAGCCTTATGTAGGTATTGGAGTGTGGGCAGCTGATTTTGTTGTTTGCTTTATTGTTGATAAAGCATTGGGAAAAGGAGAAAGAAGTGCGTATCGTCTTTTCAATGCCTCAATCTAAAGGGAAGAGATACTTTTCATCTCTACTTATTGTGTTCTTTATAATATTTTTCTCTTCATTTGTAGAGAAAAACCTTAGAAAAGAGAGCGACTTAATGGGTGTCACAAAGTTCTGTGGAAAAGTTCAGAGCTATCATTTTAGTGAGCCGGGTCTAAGTATTGCCACATGGAGAATGAAGGTGAAAAATAAAGATGGACTAATCAAATTTTTTGAGGTTGGGGATCACTATATTCATGATGCACTTTCTGCAATAAATGTAGGTAAGGGAGATAGTGTCTGTGTTGAATACTTGATCACAAACCTTATAACTCAAGAATTATTTGTGGGTCAGATATTTTTAAATTCTAAGCCTGTTATAAACAAAAACTTAGTGGCAGAAGAATACATGAAGCCAGTTTCATTTGTTAATTGGTTTTTATGTGCACTGTTCTTCTCCCTCTTTTTTATGTTGTGCGTAAAAAAAATAAGTAGGTAACTATTATGGCAAATTTAAGTAATGCGAAGGCTGCTATTAATATTATTAATGGAAAAGCATCCAGCGTTTCAATAGCAAAAGCGGCAGAAAATTATTCAGAAGGGAATGATTTAGACGCTGCAGCTGATTTATATGGTGCCTTAAATTCTATGTCGCAACTTGCTGGCAAAGGCCTTCCAGCAGCTCAAGCTATACAAGCAAGCATAGTGGCTGAGAAATTAAAGGGTGAGATAGATCAAGGCTATGTTAGTGATAATACTATTCAAGATATTTTAGGCATCGGCCTAGCAAGTTTGGGTGCCGCTGCTTTGGCTTCTGGTGCGGGGGCTGCAGCTTTGGTAGCAACAGTTGCGGGTGTGGCTTTAGGGGCTTACTCTCTTGTGAGGCCTGAGGGTGGTAGGCATATCTTTGATTCATTGACAACTGCTTATGATGAAGCCTACGCTTCAGGACCTTTCCAGCGATTCCTTGGTTTATTTGATTCAAACACTGATACCCCAACATTCAATGAAGCTGAGAGCCTTACCTCACCTATTATCCTCGACTTAGACGGCGATGGTGTTGAAACCCTCAATAAGTCAGAAGGCGTTTATTTTGATCATGATGGCAATCTTCTGGCTGAAAAGACTGGCTGGGTAGGTAAAAACGATGGCCTTCTGGTCTTCGATAGAAATGCTGACGGTCAGATTTCCAGTGGCGCAGAACTCTTTGGCAACCAGACTACGCTCACCAATGGTGAGAGGGCGGCTAATGGATTTGAAGCCTTGAAGGATC
>NZ_JBLYZG010000153.1:0-2923 GCF_049310245.1 Endozoicomonas sp. ALB115
GAGCGGAGTCGAAGGGTGCTTGGCACGATCTATCAGAGTCCGGAGTTTCCGCCTTTAGGCCCTATGGGTCCTTCGACAGGCTCAGAACGAATGGAGTTTGGGCGTCATTGATAGAGGAAACCCAGCCTGGACATTAAAACCATGTACTAGCCGGGCACAGTTTAGCCAGGCTCCCTTATATCAACTGAACCCAAGATAGACAGTTAAAAGCGAGGAAAAGAATGAAAGGTCGTTTTCAGCTTGGCCTTATGATTGCCGGACTGATTGTTGCCGGCCTTGGATTAACCCTGTACAAACACTTTGCACTGGGTTTTCCGCTATTGGGCAAGGATGTCTCTACTGTCTGGAGTATTGAAGCCTGGGTGAGCTTCAAAGCCCGGGGACAGGCTGCCCAGGCAAGCTTGACCCTTCCGGATCAGCAGTCCGATGTAAGAATTCTCGATGAATCCTTTGCCTCACCCGGCTATGGCATTAACCAGACCAACGATGGCGGTCAACGCCGTGCCGTCTGGAGTATCCGTAAAGCGGATGGTCGCCAGGATCTGTTTTATAAGGTTAAGATCCGGCTGGAGCCCGGCATCAACCCCAACGTGCATGACCAGCCCGAAGCGTTCATTGCGCCCGTGCTGCCCGAGCCCTATCAAACCGCCGCCAAAAGCCTGTTAAAACAGGTGACTGAACACTCAGCAGACACGGTCAGTTTTGCCGACACCATGATCAGCCAGTTTAATGCCAAAGAACCCGGCCAGAACACCAATATGCTGCTCGGCATGGTGGAAGAAGGGGTTAAGCTTCCGGACTTGCTGGTCAATCTACTCCATATGGGTAATATCCCCGCTCGCATTGTCCGGGGCCTGCACCTGGAAGATGGCCGACGCAGACAACCCATTATCGACATGATAGAGGTGTATGACGGCACCGAATGGCAGCTCTTTGATCCCAAAACCGGTAAAGCAGGCAACCCGGACGCCTTCTTTCTCTGGCAGCGCGGGGCCAAATCACTGCTGGATGTGATGGGCGGGGTTAACTCTGACGTCAGGTTCTCTATTATTTCCCAGAATGCCCCGACCCGGGAGCTGGCACTCACCCAGGCAAACCAGGATGGTGCTGCCTTAATAGACTTTTCCATCTACTCCCTGCCATTGGAAGTCCAGAATGCTTTTAAGATCATTCTGTTGATACCGATCGGGGTATTGGTTGTGCTATTTATGCGCATCATCGTTGGCCTACGCACCTCCGGTACCTTTATGCCGGTGCTTATTGCCATGGCTTTCCTGCAAACTCAATTAATACCCGGGCTGGTGATATTCACCTCCCTGGTATCCATTGGTTTATGGATACGGTCTTTCCTCAGTCAGCAAAACATGCTGCTAGTTGCACGGCTGGGGGCTGTCATCATTGTAGTCATTCTGATCATGGCCGCCATGAGTATCTTCAGCTGGAAGCTGGGCATCACCCAGGCACTGACGGTCACTTTCTTCCCGATGATCATTCTGGCATGGACCATTGAGCGGATGTCCATCCTCTGGGAAGAAGAAGGCCCCGGCGATGTCGTGAAAGAAGGCGGCGGCAGTCTTCTGGTAGCCACCCTGAGTTACCTGTTGATGTCCAATCCCATTGTTGAACAGCTCACCTTCAACTTCCCTGAACTGATGCTCACCTTGTTGGGCATTGTTCTGCTGCTTGGTCAGTACACTGGCTATCGAATGCTTGAACTCAAGCGGTTCTATCCACTGGTTCATTCGGATAAGTAGAGGTCGGTTTCCATGGGATGGTTAACAAGCTTTGTGCACAACACGCTGGCAAAAAACTCAATTACCACACCCTCCCGGCTCAGAGAGTCCGGGATACTCAGCATGAACAGCCGCAACCTGAATTATATCTCCCGATATAACCCCAGACGCCTCCTGCCCCTGGTGGACGACAAACTGACCACCAAACGCATGGCCGAGAAAGCCGGTGTTGATGTACCAAAACTGATTGGCGTGATTGAATACCAGTCCGATATCCGCAAGTTAAAGGGCATTCTGGAACCACTGGATAAGTTTGTTATCAAACCGGCCAAGGGCAGTGGCGGCAAAGGCATTCTGGTGATTACCGGTCGTGATGGTGATCGATACGTCAAGGCCAGCGGCGAAAGTCTATCCTTTGACGCCATTAGCCGTGATGTGTCCAATATTCTCGGCGGTCTCTACAGTCTGGGCGGCAAATCAGACTTCGCCGTTATCGAAAACCTGATCGTCGCTGACCCCATTTTTAATGACTACAGCTTTGAAGGTGTACCGGATATCCGGGTCATTGTGTTCCGGGGCTTTCCGGTTATGGCGATGATGCGCCTGGCCACCCGGAAATCCGATGGCAAGGCCAACCTGCACCAGGGGGCAGTCGGCGTCGGCCTGGACATGGCAACCGGCAACAGCCTGAGAAGTGTGCAGCATGATTTGCCGGTCAGCCTTCATCCGGATACGGGCCACAATTTCTCAACCCTCAATGTGCCCCACTGGCATAAGATATTATGCCTGTCTGCTGCCTGCTATGAGATGACCAACCTGGGCTACCTGGGTGTCGATCTGGTGCTGGATAAACATCTTGGCCCTCTGATTCTGGAGCTCAACGCCCGACCGGGGCTGGCGATTCAGATTGCCAATGGCCAGGGGATCGAGCCCAGGCTGAAAATGATTGAATCCCTTCGAAAACATGACCTGCCTATTGAAGAACGGGTTGCTTTTTCACAGCAGCATTTTGGCCTGACCACTGCACCAGAGCGCTGATTCCCCAATGGCTGATGAGCTGTCCTGAAATAACTTCGACATTTCTGAGTTTCAAAACTACTACATGGTTTCAATGAGTTTGACGGGTTGTCGTGCCTCCGCACTCCGTTCGTCCTGAGTGCTGAGCTTGTCGAAGCATCGAAGGACCCATA
>NZ_JBLYZG010000154.1:0-2835 GCF_049310245.1 Endozoicomonas sp. ALB115
AGGTCATTGCCTGTAGCGATCGAAGCATTGCCGCTACTACTGGTGATATTGGCGGCAGTGGCGGCAAAGTCTCTGCCTGCTGTGATTTCTACATCGCTGGCAAATTATTGGGTGTCTTTGATTTTGTCTGGGCCTGACTGCAGGTTATGCCCTGAATGATGAGCTGAACGTGGTTGCGAATATTGATCGCATTGAAGGCGAAGAAGACGCTGAAATCACTACCTATGTTTATGGGCTCGGTGTTCAGTACAACTTTTGATTAGGTGAATTCCTCAAAGCCCTTGCACATGAGCCTGGGCTTTGAGGTTGGCCTTTCAGAACATATCCTGCCAGTTACAGAGTTCCGCCTGGTTCAATGCCAGCTTATCTGAATGAGTGGATGTCTTGTTTTCACTGATGTTCGTTATATTAACGGAGCACTCCACACTGCCGGTTTTAAAATAAGCTTCATAATCCTGCCCGCTTTCTGGTGTGAAGTTAGCCATTACGGAACAACTTTGAAGATGCTCGTTCAGAATATAGTGAAGAGCTATAGGCTTGTCGCCATCAATTGCCAGCTCTGTCCATACTGCACCGGCCGGAAATTGCTTATCCGGGAACTTGCCATCGGGCAAGTCCAGCTCCTTCCAGTTCAAATCAGCAAAGCCATTGTAATAAGCGGTCATGACACCAGAACCGGGTAAGGCGTAGTCAATACACTCACTGTTTGGCACACCGCGAACCATGCCCTTATCGCTGATGATGCGAATTCTGGCCTGTTGTTCAGAGGTGGACTCCGCAAACGATGTTGAGAAAGATTTTATCGTTTTGATATTGCCACAGCCTGTGAGAAGCAAGGTGGCAAAAAGGATGAAGGCGATTTTTGATTTTATCATGTTGACTGCCATGGCTTCAGTTTTCAATCACTACTTACTGTTAAAGAAACGCGATAACCAGTGACTCTTTTTATGAGCACTATTATCTTCTTGCCTTACTTTATGGGTTGTTGGCCCATTAGGCCTGAGTAAGTCGCCAGGATAATGCTCATGACCGAGGCAAAGGCTGTCATCAATATTAAATGCTTTTGCGACAGCTGCGGCTTCAATACACCATCGGCCAAAATAAGCACCACCTTCGAAATTTTCATCGCCAAACCTGTACCAATACGGATGGCTATGACGTGGCAATGGCTTTTTTTTGCTTGAGTGGCCAATGGTTCGGAGCTCTGAGTACCAATTCTTGACGAACTCATACAGTTTGTGAGTTTGTTTGCTTTTATCAGCACAGTTTACTGCTTCATAAAGGTGTCTGTAGGGTTTATCAAAACAAAGTTGATCTCCTATTTTTCGAGTTGGTGAACGCTTGGCTATGACCAAATCAAGTAATGCATCTTTACCTTCATTCCCAACCAGGTTTATAAGCCTAAACCACTCTGCGTCGGGAAGTTCTAGCAAAATAGCCAGCCCGACTAACCAAAAACAAACAATATAATGATCAAAGTTTACTTCCCAGGAGTGGCGAGAAACCTGTTGAGTTTTACTCCACACTTCTTTACCCATTAGCTCTGATTTTTCCCAATAGTCTATGATTGGTACCAATAGTTCCCTTAATTCAGCAATGTCGTCTCCTCGAGAATAACGCTGAAATAGGTTTTCTCTATATTCGTTTGCTATTTCGTAAATGAACTGAGGCCGGTAATTTGGTTGACCCGGATTCTGTTCTAATTGTTTCACCATTTTTTCAATGGTCTGGTCTTCAAACTGAATCCATGTATCCCAGTAATCTTTGTCGCCTAATGCATCGCGAATCATGGTGTTACTCCAGAGAAGTTATCTAGAGTTGATAAAATAGTGGATGACTTATTATCAATACCCATATTTTTTGCATTCTTATTCAATACTTCAACATGTGAAGTTCCGTCAGGAAAGGTCCTTACAACCCACTTCTCTACACGCCCGGAATCCATTGCTATACGTATATCGCTAGCCATCTGCCTATTGCCGTTAACCGATTCAAGCACTCTATTATATCCAGTGTTTTCACCGTTTAACCAACTATCACTCATCTGCTTGCCGTCATTTGTTTTCTTGAGCTTGGCAGTGTTGAATTTATATTCAATTATCACAAAATCAACGTCTGTACGTTTAACCTGGTATAAATCATCTATTCCAGTCTCACCTATTCCAGGGCTACGCCCAACTTTTCTACCATCTGGCACAATTTTCTTCACAGTGCCTTCACCGAAGAGTTCTCCCATCACGCCTTTTTGTTGATTGCTTAGCTTGCTCATATCTAGTAGAGGTTCACCAGAATAACTAAGCTTACCACCAGAATTAACTAGGGCTTTGTCGGCGACTTTTTGTGCATACTCTTGAATGTTAACAATCTCGGCAGTTTTTCCTTTTACCTTCTTTGCAGTTTCCTCCATTAACTCCAGCGATTTCTTACCAACATCCACTCCAACCTTGGCAAGTTTCACACCGCCTTTCGCAACACCTCCAACGCCAGTAACAACGGAACCGACAGTCCAGATCAAATCCCCCAGATCTTGACCCAGCTGATATGCCTGCTCATCCCCACCATGTTCCAGAGCGTAAGACATTCGATCAATCTGAGCCTCCAGATCAGCGAACATCTGATCTGTCATTTGCTCACGAACCTGAGGATCGGTGATCATGGCTTTCATGCCTTGCAGGCCACCTATTGGGTCCGCAAGGAACTCTCCCAGCCCAACCACATCATCCACAGCAGATGAGGCAAGCCCTGCAGCGATCCCTCCTCCGGTGATCACGTCCTGCTTTACAGAAGTCCCTTCCCATTTACCGACAATCTGCAACTTTTCCACTAAGGATTCTG
>NZ_JBLYZG010000155.1:0-2660 GCF_049310245.1 Endozoicomonas sp. ALB115
AAATAGAGAACAAAGGCTCTGTTTCGGCACCCGGTGTGCTGGCCGCGAAAGACGACGACAGCAGTACCACGAAAAGCGGCATCAGCGGTGGCGCCGTTGTTATTACCGATGAAAAGAAACAGCAGGAGCTCACCGGTAAAGATGCGGATACAACCGTTGCTGAACTCAACCGGGATGTGAACAGCAGCACCGACAGTAACGGGCTGGACAAGATTTTTGATGAAGAGGAAATCAAGAACGGATTTGAGATTACTCAGGCGTTTGTGCAGGAAGCCAATACCTTTGTTCAACAACAGGCTGCACAGCTGGAACAGGATAAAGAAGCGCTCGATGCTGAGTTGAAGAAACCCCTTGATCAGCAAAACCCTGAACGGATTCAGGCACTGACCGACAGTATTGAGCAGGGTTCCACCTGGGAGATGGGCGGCACAGGACGTACTGTACTCACCGCTTTAACGACAGCAGCCAGCGGTAACGTAACTGGCAGTGCCAGCCAGATGATTGAATCCGTTGCGGTGAATTATCTGCAATCGTTGGGGGCGCAAAAGGTTAAGGCCATTGCAGATGAGCTGGATAGTGAAGAAGCTCGGGCTGCACTTCATGCAGTGGTTGGCTGTGTCGGTGCTTCGGCGCAGGGAAATAGTTGTTCCAGTGGGGCTGCCGGGGCGTCGGCGGCGGTTGTCGTTAATAACCTGCTGGATAGTATCAACGATGTTGATGGCTCAAAACTGGACGCAAGTGAACAGGAGAACCGTAAGAATTTAGTCACCAGTATTATTGCCGGGGTGACTGATGCAGCAGGTGGAGAAGCAACGGTTGCAGCAGCGGCTAGTCAAATTGAAACTGAAAGCAACTCTCTCGCAAAGATAGCAATTGCGGGCGTTAAACTATCCACCAAAGCCTACAAGAAACTCAAGAAGCAAGGCAAGATATCTGGAAAAGACCTCAAAGAGTGGATCAAAGAAGAAGGCTTGGATATTGCTGAGAGCGCTCAGGAGTTGCTTGACGGTGATTTTACTATTGATGATATTGATGCTGCGCTGAATCTGGTTCTGGGCTTCAATGGGAAGGATATTGAGAAGCTGGCAGCTGGGCTTAAAGGATCAAATGCAAAACGAAGTGGCAGTAATCCCACTGCTGAGAAAAAGCAACCGGTGATAGAAGGTGAAACTGATACATATGGAAGTGCTGCTCCAAGAAGTGAAAAAGATGGGCTAACTCCTGATCACATTCCTTCCTTTGCAGCAATAAAACAGGCCGTAAAAAACGCCGGGATCAAGCTTTCAGATACTCAGTTAAAAGCACTACGTAAGACCACAAACTGTGTTGTTGTGAAAACATGCGAGCATCAAAGCTTTTCTCGAACATTCGGCGGAAGAAATTCCGACCATAAAATCACACATGATGCTCGAGACTTATACAAAGCAGCTCAAGCAGATCTAAATGCTTGGGAAAAAGTTTGGCGGCAAAATGGTTGGAGCGATGATAAAATTAGAACCATAAAAAGAGAAGTTCATGACTTAAATTCGAAACTCTTTGCAGGAATGGGCATTAAATATGGACCTTAGCAGTTTTCTTGGCCAGACAACATTGTCAACATTATCTCAGCTTAAGCTAGCTTTCCCTGTTATTGATTACTCCGTAGTCGAGGGAGATGAGTTCATCAAGTTGCAAGAGCATGGTTGTTTTTTTTATTCTGAAAATAGTAGTGGTGTAATCTCGGGTTATCGCGTTTATTTTGTGTCTTACGATGACTATGACATTGTCGATACGAGTTTTGAGTATCCCTTAAAAGGTCTCATTACAATTGATGACGTCTCACGCCATTTGGGCAACCCTAATATGGATATACCATCAATTAAGATACCAGGTTTGGAGGCGACCTTACCTGGTTTTAGATTTTCAGATCAAAACCTGAATTATTTTGTCCACTTAATAGATGAAAAATACATATCCTATATAAACTATGAAAGAAAACTACCACTCCCCACAATGAGTGACTGAGTTGCCAACAGCCCCTTGCTAGTAAGAATTCGGTGAACCCATAGCCCACCGCCGGGTCTTCTGAGCCGGTGGTGTACCTTGGTTTCTTTGTCGAGAGAGCTATTGTAGAGACGCAGGAGGGCTGTGATTCTTGAGTCCCTGAAGACGCTCATCTGTCATCTAAAATCAAGGACACCCAATAATTTGCCAGCGATGTAGAAATCACAGCAGGCAGAGACCTTACCGCCACTGCCGCCAATATCACCAGTGGTAGCGGCAATGCTTCAATCACGACGGGCAATGACCTCACCTTCAAAGATGGCCGGTCCACCGTCTTTGTGGATGAAGCGCACAAACATACCGGCAGCAACGGTATGTTCTCAAAAACCACCGTAACCACCCGGGATACCCTGAATCAGGATCAGGCCATTGGCTCAAACCTCAGTGCCAAATCTCTGGATTTGCAGGCCGGAAACAACCTGACCTTCCGGGGCAGCAGTGCCGTTGCCACCGGCGACACTACCCTTCAGGCAAACAATATTGTTCTGGAAGCCGCAAAAAACACCCAGCAACAACAGAACCTTGAACTCGACTCTCAAGTTTCTAATGCACGAGTGTTTGATATTCAGGCAAACGATACTTGAGTGAAGCAGTTGGCATCATTCTCCCCAGCTCCC
>NZ_JBLYZG010000156.1:0-2594 GCF_049310245.1 Endozoicomonas sp. ALB115
TGCCATCGGCAAACTCAAAACTATTGATTTTGAAGTGCTCGGTAGGCTCCCGGAACCAATTCTCAATGGTGATCTGGTCACTGCCGTTACTGTGGCTGATGACCATATGATCCCCTCGACGGGCATAGGAAAGATCAATGGCGGCAATGCCTTCACCAAAACGAAGCACATCAAAAGAGGCGTCATAATTGCTATAAGCTTCGCCCAGGCGCCGTTCAATCATCCGGTCAGCACCGTCACCCAAATTAAACAAGTACAGGTCATCGGTGAAACCACCATAAATAGTGTCATCACCTGCGCCACCTTCCAGGGTACTCAGAACACCTCTTTCCCAGGGCTGGCTGTCCACAATCAGGGTATCGTTACCTGCATCCCCCTTCAGGGTACTGCCACTCTGGCCAGTCAGCACATCCTGACCGTCGCCACCCACTAAAAGACCACTGCCTTCCAGGGTGTCGTCACCATCGTTACCAAACAGATCACCACGGCCAGATAATTTGTCGTTACCTTCACCACCACGCAGGGTGTTATTACCGGTGTGGTCGGTGAGCACATCATCGCCAGTGCCGCCACATAGGGTGTCATCACCCCAGTCACCGTTCAGCGTGTCATTGCCACCGTCACCAAAGAGCTGGTCATCGCCGTCGCCACCGCTGAGGTCGTCATTCTGATCACCACCGAGAAGATGATCATTACCGTCCTGGCCGAACAGGGTATCGACACCTTCACCACCTTCCAGGCGGTCATCGTCACCTCCACCTTCAAGACGGTCATCGCCCTGACCACCCAACAGAACATCCCGGCCGCTTTCACCGTAAAGCGTATCTGCTCCGTCACCGCCGTCGATCTGATCATGGCCTCCCTGACCATGAACCACATCATCTCCACTCAACGAGGTGATCGCATCATTCTCAGCATGGGCAAGAATCTGATCATCAGCTTCAGTGCCTTTGACCGACTGAACCAGAATGTCGTCTGTATTCCAGCGGGTGCCATTGGCAAATGTAATGACATTAATGGCACCAAGGCTGACAACACCCGCCTGGTCGGTAAAGTGATTGAGGATACGAACACTGTCATTACTGTCTGCATGACGGCTAATGACCAGATCATCGCCCTGTCGACGAAGTAACACATCATCGTCGTTCAGGTCTTCAAAGATCAGGGTATCGATGCCGGCACTGTCTTCAATAACGTCACTGCCATCGGCGGCTGCAAAATGATAGGTGTCATCGCCAACGCCCCCTTCCAGTCGGTCGTTGCCAGTACCGCCACGCAAGCTGTCATCACCTGCATTGCCCACCAGTGTATCGTTGCCAGCATCACCGGAAAGCACATCGTCTGTCGTATAACCGCGGAGCAGGTTATCGCCAAGATCTCCAAGCAGCGCTTTATCCAGCAGGAGTTCTTTGTTCCAGACGGTGCCATCAGCAAACGCCACCGTATCCAGAGCGTATCTGGAATGGCCTTCATCCTGGAAGAACCGGGAAACAGTGACCTGATCATTCCCCCCATAACTGAGCAACAGATCATCACCAACCCTTGATACTGCGACACTGCCTGGTGAAACACTCTCTGCAAACCGAATAGTGTCCATGCCTTCACTATCGTAGTTATGAATCACATCCTGCCCGTCTCCAGCAGAAAAATGATAAGTGTCAGCACCTTCACCGCCCGTCAGGGTGTCATTGCCCAGCCCACCAGTCAGGTGATCATCATCCGCTTCGCCTTCAAGGGAATCGTCACCGCTATCACCGGAAAGTACGTCATTTCCAAAACCACCCTGAAGACGATCCTGGCCATCACCACCACTGATAACGTCATCAGCGCCATAACCCAGCACACGGTCGTTGCCATCGAGAGCAGTCACCTGATTCACCAGGTCGTTACCCTCAATCACATCATCTAATCCCGTGCCCTCCAGTGTTTTGAGGTTAATCGCTGCTTTATCGAGAACCTGTGTGACGTTTTCAGGACCAACCAGCGTAAGACCACTCTTTGGCAAATCATTGTCAAAGAAATACTTGAGCGTAACTTTGTCTTCAGTACTGTCACGGAAAGTCAAAGTCAGGTCATCATCCACACGGCGGAAAGTAATCAGGTCAAGATCAAGGCCAGCCAGTAATAGGCGAGTCTGATCCTGATAGTTATCCCGAATCTCATCTTTTCCATCGCCTTGGGCAAAGTAATAATCATCAGCCCCTTGGTCGCCGCTCAGGATGTCGTCACCCATACCACCTGTCAGCGAGTCGTTACCATAGCCACCGTAGAGACGGTCATTACCAGTCCCACCGGTTAACTGATCATCATCTCGGCCGCCATCGAGGTAATCATTACCTTCGCCACCAACCAGCTGGTCATTACCGTAATCACCATAGAGATGATCATCATTGTTACCGCCGTCGAGATAATCATTACCAGCTCGGCCATAGAGGGAATCATCACCCTCTCCACCTTCAAGGTGATCATCCCCAGACTCACCATCAAGATAGTCCTGGCCTGCACTACCTGATAAATGGTCATCTCCGGTTCCACCATAGAGGTGGTCATCTCCATCTTCACCGGTGAGCTGATCATTACCCCCCTTACCATAA
>NZ_JBLYZG010000157.1:0-2576 GCF_049310245.1 Endozoicomonas sp. ALB115
ACGATCAGCCAGAATCCATGTTCACGCCTGGCCAGAATTCGTGTTCACGCTTTGCCAGAATGAGCGTTCACGATTAGCCAGAATATGCACTATGGCCAGCTCATTCCGGCCTCGCTCGGTATTGACCTGCGTTTCCGTGAGCCAGTCTTCCAGAATATCGGGAGCCGGGTTATCGCCATTGGAGCCGGCTCTTTTGACGTTGACCGCCACACCAGCATTAGTCCCGGAAACATAGACTGCATTGTAAGCCTGCTCCGGTCGCCAGTTGGCGCTTAAACTGATGACCATACTGGCAGGCACAATCTTATCCATCGTGGCCGTACTCCATGCCCAAGGGCTGGCCGGGTATCGGGGTTGAATGCTCACCTGGTCATTATCACGGCCTGGGATAATCACTGATCCGGCAGTAGTAGCGATCTTGGCTACTACCTGCATAGCGGTCTGGTTCTGATAGCTGAATGAGCCTCCGGGCATAATCCAATCCGGTGTGCTGTAGTCATTCAGGTCAGGATAGGTTGCTGTGAATCCGGTATTGGCCAGTTCTTCGATGATAGCCTGTTTGGCGTTGAGGTTGGCGCTGTTGCTCTTGCTTCGTTGTGGTGCATAAGGCGCTGCGAGTAGTTGGGTTCGGCTGCTGCCATAGAGGGTGTAACGTTCATCCCCGAAGCGTCTATCCGTGCTATATCTTTCGATAATAAAGATCCATTTCCAGCCATTGATATCCACCTCAATTTGCTTCGGACCGCTTTTGTCCGGTTCCACCAGTGCAATATTGGAAGCGCCCCACAGCTGCCCGGTAAAGCTCCATGAGAAGCTATCAATATCCAGGCTAATTTCCATTGAGGGCAGTTCAAGCGGTGTCCGGGAAGGTAATACGACGGTGGTGATGATGTTCATAAGCAGATAACTCTCCCTGATCTCTGGCTGTTCCGGCTCCGGCTTTTCCACAATGACCGGGTCTGTCTCGCCGCCATAGTTGCCGGTAACGCTCTCATCCTTGGCTTTCTGGCCAAAGCCCCACGGTATAATAACCGGCTGATCCTCGGCTCTGTTTTTCTGGAAGGCAAAGCGCCGCTTGCTATCCCTTGGCTGAATAACCTTGGCATCAACCAATCGTCCCATTCGGAAATAAACAGCAGGTGTGGCTTCGGGCGAATAGGGAATGCCAGCAAAGCGGAAATTAATAAGGCTCGGTATCAGATAGCCCAGCTTCTCTATCTGATGAGCAGGACTGAACTCATCCACTCGCCGGAAGCTGCTGATCTGATTGCTGTCTCTTACAAAAGGCCGGTTCCAGAGAATACGATCTTTCTCATCCTTTGCCTGAATGGACTGATCCCATCGCTGCGACTTATGACCGTCTATGTTAACAGCCTGCTGCCAACGCCCGTCAGCTGTCGCCTCTTTTTTCAGGCTGTCGCTATGACTAAAACTGACCTGAGCTTCCTTTTTAGCCACTGCCCCCCAAAATAGCCCAAAAGGTGAAGCTTCCACAGACCTTGCCTGCCGACTACTTTGCGTCCGGGAAGAGCTGATAGGCCGACTGGTGGAATAAACCGCCGCTCTCTGCTGCTGTCGGCCAACGGCTTTTTTCCAGTTACCCTGATAAAACCGGATAACGGAAGGTGGCGGAACAAAGGCATATCTGGCTGTCGGATAAAAGCCAAAGTCAGCACTCGGCTTATATGCATCAAGACCGAAAGCGAAATCAACCGGAGCTGTAATTACATAAGCCATAAATTATTAATTTGGGATAATTGTAGGATTAACAGGGCCATGAGTCAGTGGTCGACTAAATGGCTTTGCCTTGAACTTTGCAGTGCCTACACTTTGGACGTTATCGGTATCAATCCACCACACTGGCTCAGTGCTATTGCTCACTCCGGCGACAGTGCAATAGTAAACGTAGCCTTGGAAATTGAGCGGCCTGATAACATCGTTGACCTGATAATTGGTATCAGGTTGCCATTCGCTACCAAAGTCATCCTCAGCAACGACAAGCACTGCTCCCTCATAAGGGGATGTATCAATACTGTAATTACCGCTATCATCACTGATTGCTGATCCCAATACGGCTTGACTGGTATCATTTGATCCTCCGATGGGCAGAGCTTCTTGGCTGACAGCAAACACCCGACGACTGACGGGTAGATCATTCTCTTTGATATTCCCGCTAACCGTTGTTGTATTACCATTCCCCGGAATCTGGATGCCTCCACCACCGCCAGCATCAGGCATGTCTATCCCGGTAGTGCTTGCCTGATGCAAATTGTTGATTTCATCATCCGTTATCGCTCTGCTCCAAACAGCCACACAGCCTAATGCCATATCGTTGCCCGGTGTCGAATAACCATATTCAGATGTCTGACCTTTTTGTGAAAAAAGCTTAAAAGTCCGGTCTGGGTTAGTTATATAATCGTGAACACTGATAGTTTTGATTAATACATTATTCAAAAATACTTCTAAATAATTTTTGTCATCTGAATCAGTAATTCCCGATGAATCCTGAAGCACTACAGCCACGAGAGATACAGAAGAGGTAAAAAAATCATGCCCGCACAATTCTTCGACTAAAA
>NZ_JBLYZG010000158.1:0-2551 GCF_049310245.1 Endozoicomonas sp. ALB115
TGCATATTCTGGTAAACGTGAACGCTAATTCTGGTAAGCGTGAACACCTCCGCTTACCCAAGCACTGCCCTCCTTTATTTGTAGCCTGAGTGTTCACGACCCTCCAGTTTTGGTCTGATTTTTTCTCATGGACTTTCCCTTGAGTTCCAACCGGTGGGCGTTATGAATCAGCCGGTCCAGAATGGCATCAGCCAGCGTCGCGTCACCGATGCTGTCATGCCACTTCGATACCGGTAGCTGGCTAGTGACGATGGTAGAACTCTGGTTATGCCTGTCATCCATAATCTCCAACAGGTCATTGCGCTGGCTCTGGGTCAGGGGCTCAAGCCCCCAGTCGTCCAGTATCAGCAAATTGACTTTCGCCAGTTGCTGCAGGAGCTTGCTGTAGCTGCCATCACCGTGAGCAATGGTCATGGCTTCCAGCAACCGGGAGGTCCGGTAGTAGCGCACACTGTAACCGCGCAGGCAGGCACTGTGGCCAAAGGCGCAACTAAGCCAGCTTTTGCCAGTTCCACAGGGTCCGGTGATCAGCAGGTTCTGGTTTTTGCTCAGCCACTCACCCGGTATCAGTGAGGCCATCTGGGAACGGGTAATCCCCCGGGGCTGCTCATAATCAATATCCTCCAGGGTGGCTGCCAGTTTGAAACGAGCTGCTTTCAGTAACCGGGCCAGTCGTTTGTTGCTGCGGTCCGCGTCCTCCTGGTCAATAAGCAGGGCCAGCCGCTCTTCGAAGCTGAGCCCTTCATAGGTGCCGGGTTGCTCACTCTGCAGGTTCAGGGCATCCGCCATGCCTCCCAGGCGCAGGCTGCGAAGGCGAGTCAGGTTTTGATTGATCATGGTCTCGCTCCTCACTGGTAAAAGCTGGCGCCGCGAATGTTTTCATGGCTTCTGGTCACACGATCATCGTCGCTGGTTTCTGCCTTGTTCAGCGGGATTTTGTCTAATCCGGACTGGAGGATCGAACGGACATTAGCAACTCGCCGACCACCGGTGTTTCTGGCCCGGTGGCAGGCCGCATTCAATCGGTCAGCGCCGTATTCACGCTCCATGTTGAGCAGTCCAAGACAGGCACGGTAAGCCTGTTCCGGATGCTCTTTGCTATCGAGCAGTTGCTGAGTAAACCACAGGACGTCGGGGCCCAGCTTTTTCGCCCAGTTCAGGAGTCGTCCCGGTGTCCACTGCTGCTGTTTCTGGTGGCGCTCTGGCATATGCTCTGTGCGGGTGGTGAAGCCGGTTCCCCATTTGCGGGGATGGCTGGCTACCGGCTTCCCCTTGTAGAAGATCTGCACCAGTTGCTGTCCTGCCCGGATTTCCACCTGCTCACGCACCAGCTGATGGGGCACTGAGTAGGAGTGGTTTCCATACTGCACGTGGTAGTCAATATTGACCCGGGCATACTTGAATTCGATGTATTCAAATGCCTCCCGGGGTAAGGGCCTGAGCGCCGGTTGATCCAGCTGCTCATACAGCGTACGACGGCAACCGGGTTGCTGCTTGAAAGGTCGGTTGTTGAGGTCTTCCAGCAGGCGTCGTATTTCCTGGTTCAGCTCCGCCAGCGAGAAGAACGTAGTATGGCGCAGGCGCATTAATATCCAGCGCTCAACGACCTGCACGGCGACCTCTACCTTTGCCTTATCTTTCGGCTTGTAAGGCCTGGCAGGCATGATGGAGGTGCCAAAGTGTTCGGCCAGGTGCTGGTAACTCCGGTTGATCTGTGGCTCGTAGCGGCAGGCTTTGGATACTGCGCTGCGCAGGTTATCCGGAACCAGCAACTGGGTCACGCCGCCAAAGAACTGAAACGCCCGGGCCTGGGAGCAGAGAAAGTCCTGCAGGCCCTGGGTCCAGCTGGCTTCAGCATAGGTGTAGCTGGATGCCCCCAGCACGGCAACAAAGATCTGTGCTGGCGCGGTTTCGCCGGTTTCACGGCTGACAATGGGGACGGTCAGACCCGCATAGTCGATAAACAGTTTTTCGCCGCCCCGGTGCTCCTGGCGCATGGAGCGTTTCTGCTTTTTGCGCCACTCATTGTAGCGATGGCAGAACTGGGCATAGCTGTAATGGCTGTGGGGGTAAACGTCACAGTATTCCTCCCAGAGCACCTGTTTGGTCATTCCCTTTTGCTTGAGGGAACGGTGAATATCGATCCAGTCAGGATCAATCAGCCCTTGATATCGGCGGTTAATGGCTTCAGGAGTGAGCTGGTTGATCAGTGACGTATCGTCCATCTCATTCGGCAGTGGCCAGCTCAGCCCGGATTCACTGAACAGGTTCAGGTATTTGGTGATGACACCCGTGCTGATTCTGAGGCTGACAGAGATCTGTCGGATGGTTAACCGGCACTCGAACCGGAGTCGCAAGATGTCCCTGATTTTACGCATTGGTAACCTCGTTTCCATTGGCATGGCCGCTGCTCCTTTTGATTGAGAGTTAAGGGGAGCGGCACAAGTTGAACGAAATCAATGCTTAAGAAAGGGAAATAGTTACGTTACCGTTACGATTCTGGTGTCGTGAACATGAATTCTGGAGTCGTGAACGCGATTCTGGAAATCGG
>NZ_JBLYZG010000159.1:0-2493 GCF_049310245.1 Endozoicomonas sp. ALB115
TCAATGCCCAGGGCATGGATAACATGGTCAATGCCCTGTTGCGTGATGCCTCCGGGGTGTCCGCACCGTTCCGGGAGGTTCTGGAGGGGGTTGCGGACTATCTGGACAGGCAGATCACGGAGGAGCGCCTCAACGATGGTAACGTTCTGGGCACCCCCGGGCCGGATGAACAACTGATGTCGGTGATACACAATGCCACCGTCGCCGATCATGAGTTCACCTTGCCGTCGGGCTGGCTGGAACCCGGGGATCTGGTTGCCACCAACCGGATCATCCGAGGTGAGCAGGCCCGTTTCCTTGCCAACATGGGGGTATACAGAGACTGGAATCGCTTCCCGGTTGATTACCGGAAGATCTTCCAGAACCCCACAGATTATGATGCCGTGTTCCCGAATGACGACACCGTTCCCTGCCATTACAGCGAATCGGGACTGGACGACACGTCGGCCCTGGCGCCGCTGCTTTCCCGCCCACCGGCTACGTCACAGTTCACCGTGACTGAGCGGAAACTGCTGAAGGGGTATGTCGGCCAGGCCACGGCAATCTATGCCGACTATGCCCACCAGGCCGAGGCCATAAAGCATCAGAACCGGGAAATTATGGCAGCCATACCCGCCGAGGAGTCAGACTCCATAACCTGGCCGGAAAAACGACAGGTGTGCTGCGTCAACTTGCTGGAGACCCTGGAGAGGCAGTTCCGGGACAGCTTCCTGAACATGACCAGTACTGCGGGGCAGTACCTCCGCTACGAGGAGCAGTCACCCAACGATACAGCGGACCATCGCTCGACCGAAGTGTCGATTATCAAGAATCTGGCCAACCAGTTCCTGAACCTGTATGGGCTTTACAGCGCTGCCCGCTATGACATGGTCAAGGCCACCGGATTCGGGGGCGAGGCGGCAGCGGATGATCGCTTCCGGGGCTACAATGCCGCGGCCGTTGCCGGGGCCGTTACCGGGTTGCTGGCGCGATCAGCAAGGATGTCAGCCCCCATCCGGAAGGTGCTGCGAACGCTTGAGAACGCTCTGGCCCATGACGATCACCGGTATAGTGCCAACGATAGGCGTCCCCCGCAGCCTGATACAGCACTGCAGCGGACGGTGGAAAATGTCCGGGTAGCGGACGATGAGTTTAACTTATCGCCACCCATGCTGGACGCCAGGGATGTGAAGGTGATCAATCGGATAATCCGGGCCGAGCGCAAAGACTACTTCTTAAACACGCGACCACTCAGGGATGAGCGTTTTGTGATGTTCGGCGACGTGTTCGACAATACGGCTGATTTGCAAAATCAATTGTCTGGCGAGCAGCTTCCCTGCCCGACCAGCGAGCAGGGGCTGGCCGACACCTCGGCGCTGAGCGAACTGCTGGAGCGGGCCGCAGACCAGGCTCCCCGAATCACTGCAGAAGGAAAAAAACTGCTGAAACTGTATGCCGACGGTGCCACGCAGTCTTACAGAGCCTATAGCCAGCGCATCAGCAATATCCAGAGTGCCAATACCCGGGCAGTGCAGGACATCAAGGAGAATGATAACACCCTCAGCCACAATGGCCTGGAATACCAGCAATGGTCACTGGCACGACTGGTGTGCTGTGCCCAGGGCCTGCAGACTATGGACCGGGCAATCATGAACACGCTCCAGTGGGACCTCATCCGGGCCGATCGGTGTATTCGTTATGATGCCTCCCGTGGTCTGACCATAGGGCCAGATGCGAGCGGCGAGAATCCCACCCGGGAGGCCATGATTGATGATCTGGTCAACCAGTTCCTGAACATGTATTCACAGTACGGTGAAGCCCGTTTCAATATGATCAAAGCCACCGGGTTCTCCCTGGAGGAGGCGGCAGAATCACCGGTTTTCCGGGGATTTAGCGCCCGGGGCATGGCGACCACGGTCAATGATCTGTTGCGTACCACGTCCGGATTGTCCGCACCGTTCCGCGATGTTCTCCGGGGGATGGCGAACTATCTGGATAACCGGATCACTGAGGATCACCATGACGACAATAATGATCTGCGCCCGCCACAGACTGATCGTCACCTGTTGCAGATCATCAACGATACCACCGTCGTCGATGATGAGTTCATCTTGCCGCCAGTAATCATGGTTCGTGGCGATATGGACGCTATCAAACAGCTCGTCCAGGCTGAGAAAGTCGACTACCTGGCCAGACTGGGGGAACTGGAAGACCGGGAGCATTTCCCCACTGATTTTGTCGATATATTCGAACAGCCCGATGCCTATGCAGAGGTTTTCCTGAAAGGGGAGATCCCGCAGTGCCATGGTGACTCGCGTAAACGACGCCAGCTGGACAGCCATCTCTCTGGCAAGCCTGTTGCGCCCCCCCGGGATGAGCCAGCTATTGCCAATGACCACCTGGCCCCGGCCACTGCCGGAGCAGCCCGCCACGGGGGGCTGTTGTCGGCGCTGCGTGGTGGCCTGTCCTGGCTGACCGGCAGAGCCACGGCTAACCAACCGGAGGAAGCAGCAC
>NZ_JBLYZG010000160.1:0-2420 GCF_049310245.1 Endozoicomonas sp. ALB115
CAACAGGCCAGACACAAAAGGTGGAACTGTTCGTGGGAGTGCTTGGCTACTCACAGTTAATCTTCTGTGTGGAAGTGAAGGTAGGTCATCAGAAGGTTGAAATATTCCATCAGCACCATCGGGTGGCAATCCACCCCCGAAGTCATCGCAAAGAGGACGCAACCACCTATCCGGAGCACCGTCCTACCCAGCATCAGGCATACGCAAACCAGACCCGGGATTACTTTATCAACTGGGCCAAAGAACAGAGTGCTGATGTGCTGGCTGTTGTGACAGCGCAGTTTGAGAACCTGCCTGAACATTCCTTAAAAGGCGTACGAGCCTGTAGCAAGCTGCAAAAATTGTGTCGGCACTATGGAGTGCAGCGATTCATGAATGCCTGCACCTGTGTGACCGAAATTCAGTCTCTCACGGTAACCAGCGTGCACTCAATTCTGCAATGCCACCTTGATGGACAGCAGATTACGGAAACCACCACACAACACAAGCTTCCTGCCCACTCCAATGTCCGGGGTGCTTCTTACTATGCGGATCATGAAGGTCATTTGAAATGAGCACGCAACAACTGATAGAGCAGATCAGAGAGCTTCGGCTACCGGGCTTTGAGCAAGCATTGTCCCGTATGTTTGAAACACCCGACCAGATGAAACTGTCGTTTGAAGATCGTCTCAGCCTGTTACTTGAAGCTGAAACTCTGGATCGTAAGCAGCGCAAACAGCAACGACTCAGGAAGGCGGCAAAAATCAAGCAGGCCAGCGCCTATGTGGAGGATATTGATTATGCGGCCAATCGGGGGATTGATCGAGGCGCATTAGAAACCCTGTGTCGATGCGACTGGATAACCAGAAATCAGTTTTTATTGATGCCATTATGGATCGTCTGATTCACCGTTCACACCGTTTGGAACTGTCAGGGGAGTCAATGCGTAAGAAACAAAGTCTCAATTTGGCAAAACAGGAATAATATGCAGTAAACCTATAACGTGACGGATCAAAAAGGGAACCACGGACCAGTTCATTGCACAATCTATGGTTCCCGTATCTGCAAACTGATGAATACGCCGGATACGGTGCTGTGGCTGAAAAAGAAGGCCTTTGGTACTCAGGCAGTGCCATTTTTTACAGCCTGATCGAAAGTGCAAAGTCTAATGGACTGGAACTCTACGATTATCTCTGTCGTGAATTGTAACGAGTACCCGACTGTAATTCTGTGGATGCCTTGGAAGTCTTGTTGTTATAGCAATTATGTGAACAGAGTCAAAAAATATATTGACTTTATTTATAGCTGTTGACACCGATTTAAACTGCTGTTTGAATGTGTTTCATTCAATAAGAACAACTCAATAGTGAAAGGGATACATGGAATGACCCGAGGAATCATGGCCTACGTTCGTGGCCGTAGTGCTTATGTCCAGTCTTTCGCTGGTACCTGGAAAGAATCGCCTGTTATCAGTAGATGTCGCAAGCTGAAAAGCTTTCCTTCTCCAAGCCTCTTCTAACTGAAAGTTCGTGTTCTGCATCAGGCACGATGTCCATTCATAAAAATAAGTATCTGGACAGCCGTAGTAGTGAGTCAATTCAATTCCATAGATAGTGGCATACATTGCCTGGTGATGCTGGCCAAATTTCATGGCGTAGCGGCAGAGGCTGAGCAGTTGCATTACCAGTTTGGTCGTGGCGATGCAGCGCTTGACGATATAGCCATGCTCAGGGCGGCTAAATCCCTGAAGTTGAAGGCCAGAAAAATCAAAGTGGCAGTGGATCAGCTGACTGATCTGCCGTTGCCTGCGATTGCACGACAGGCGGATGGTCACTACTTCATCATTGCCCGGGTACATGAAGGGAAGGCGCTGATTCAAAGTCCGCTGAAGCAATCCCCCGAGGCAGTATCGTTGGATGTGTTGGAAACGATGCTCTCTGGCGATGTTCTGTTATTCACGAAACGCTCTTTATTGCCGGGCAGTTTTGCCAAGTTTGATTTCAGCTGGTTTATTCCCCCTTTGCTGAAGCATAAAAAACTGCTGTCGGAAGTATTGCTGGCTTCCTTCTTTATTCAATTGTTTGCACTGATCACCCCACTGTTCTTTCAGGTGATTATCGACAAGGTGCTGGTTAACCAGGCATTAACGACGTTAGACGTATTGGCATTTGGCCTGTTGGTACTCTCATTTTTTGATATTGTCCTGAATGGCCTCAGGAATTATGTATTCAGTCACACCACAAACAGAGTCGATGTGGTGCTTGGCTCAAGGCTGTTCAACCATTTACTTCGCTTACCCATTGCATTCTTTCAAGCTCGTCGAGTAGGCGACACGGTGGCCCGGGTTCGGGAGCTGGACACCATTCGGGAGTTTATTACCGGCTCTGCCCTGACGTTGTGTATCGACCTGTTATTCACCGTCGTCTTTTTTGTGGTGATGT
>NZ_JBLYZG010000161.1:0-2346 GCF_049310245.1 Endozoicomonas sp. ALB115
GTTGTCCACCAGTTTCGCCATGGCCCACAGCAGGTTGGCGATATGCTGAGGAATAAATTGGTCTTTCTGTGCGTTCACGAGGGGCAACAGCACGGCCACAGCCCCTTTAAGCACTGGTGTCTGCTTCTGGCCGTTGTCCACCAGTTTCGCCATGGCCCACAGCAGGTTGGCGATATGCTGAGGAATAAATGGGTCTTTCTGAGCGTTCACGAGGGACAACAGCGATGCCACGGCCTCGTTGAACTCTGGTGTCTGCTCCTGCCCGTTCTTCACCAGTTTCGCCATAGCCCACAGCAGGTTGGTGATTTCCTGTGGTTTAAAGTGAGCTTTCTGTGCATTCACGTTGGGCAATAGGCTGGCCACGGCCTCATTGAGCCCTGGTGTCCGCTCCTGCCCGTTGTCCACCAGTTTCGCCATGGCCCACAGCAGGTTGGCAATATGCTGAGGAATAAATTGGTCTTTTTGTGCGTTCATGTGGGGCAACAGTGCGGCCACAGCCTCGTTGAGCCCTAGTTTTCGCTCCTGCCCGCTGTCTACCAGTTTCGCCATGGCCCACAGCAGGTTGGCGATTCCCTGGGCATCAATATCCCTGGCTTCAGGTTTTTGGTTGCACTTGAATATTATTGCATCAAATAGCGTTGACAATAAGTTAGCCTGAGTAATTTTAACTCGCTCATCCATGGGTTTAGGAAGGGCAAAAACACCTGCTGAAGTGAATGAGTGCAGTGTTGTCGTCAGGCTTCGCCAATTCCAGCTCCGCGTTGCTGTGAAATTTTGCAGCACACGCATCAGCTGGCTTTGTTCCGCTCGATTTAACGGTCTTTTAGCAGTTGACGTGTATTTTTTAATTGAACTGGCATATAGGCCGTGATCTCTCCCATCATAGCGATGACCGAAACGGTGCGATTTACTCACCAGGCCAGCCATTATTTCCTGTTGGGTGAGCGCATTAAAATCTTGAGCAGGATTTACTGAACGGCGTAGTAGATATTGAGAAGAGTATGCGGTAGAAGATTGGTAAAATTCATTACGCCTTGGGGCTGTGCGGGGGGGAGGATCCCATTGTCTGACTGTGTTATGTCTGTATCGTCCGCGCCTTGAAGAAGCGGCATGGTCATTTGGTTGGTTGTAATCATTATTTGATCTTGTGTATTGACCACTGATACCAGCAGAGGTTCTATCCATAATTATATTTCATTAATTAATGAAAATATAAAAAGCAGACTGCGGTTTTGTTCAAAAGTTCATTTTGCTACAACGTCTATAAACGTAAACGGTTGGGGAAACACATCTACTCCTGATGCCATCAACCCGTTATTTTCAAATCATCCGGGGCAACAGGTGTTCAACACTGGCATTTCTTTCCGGCGTGTGAAAACGGATCTAGAGTCATGATAGGAGGAAGGCAATTACTGGTTGTTTGTTTTCTTCCTCTTTGCCGGTTTACCGGTTTGCTCATCTGAATGTTCTTCGGCAGTCAGGTAACCGTGATCTGAGGGTTGCCTGCCTCTATCAGCAGTAACGTATGCCTGATCTGCCCACCTTCTTTTAAGTGATACAGAGCCATGACGTTGTGACGAGATGTCTACCCTGGCCTTTATTTGATCAATACATCGTTTCATTGAATCCCGGTTCCAAAGCATGTTAATCGGGATTTCAATGACCCCAAATCCTGATTTTCTCAGCAGTGCGATTTTCAGCAGAGTCGAACCATTCCTGGTTTTGAAATCACCACCCACGTAATGAGAGGGACCCTGAACTTCAATCACCATGTTGTGATCTGGCAGTAGCAGGTCAACCGGAGGTAATGAATTCAGACTCTTTTCTTCTTCAATCTTCAAAGATGGAATGTGGGATTGGAGTTGTTCACGGAAGTCGGATTGAGGTTTTGAAATCATTATCTGGTAATGGGGGACGACCGGACACGCTCTGCCAAGCCAACTTGCGGCCAGGGCAATGGTGCGTTGATCCTCTTCATTGTGCAGGAATGTATTTTTCAGACGGGTAAAAAGGTCATCCATGGGCTTTTCAAGCACGTGATTTTTATTGGCATTGGAGACCAGAGACAGCCTGGCACAGCAGACCATTACTCCCCAGAGAGACATCAATATGGCTTTCTGAGAGAGTTGAGGGTTTTCACTGATTCGGTACACCAGCGACTCGAACGTGGATGTAACCACGTTCAACTCAACGAGCTCACCCAGTTTCGCCATGGCCCACAGCAGGTTGGCAATACCCTGTTGTTTAAAGTTAGCTTTCTGTGCGTTCACGAGGGGCAACAGCGCGGCCAGGGCCTCATTGAGCTCTGGTGTCTGCTCCTGCCCGTGGTCCACCAGTTTCGCGATG
>NZ_JBLYZG010000162.1:0-2288 GCF_049310245.1 Endozoicomonas sp. ALB115
GATCGCGTAAGATGGATTGAGATTGGGAAATGATTGTCCGGTAATGGGGGCCCACTGGACACGCCCTCCCAAGCCAACTTGCAGCCATGGCAGTGATGAATGGAAACTCTGAATTGCACGGGGATGGACTTTCCAGGCGAGAAAACAGTTCATCTATGTGCTTTTCAAGGGCGTTTTTATTATCGTCACCGAAGTACAGATAATACCTGGCACTAAATACCATGACTCCCCAGAGAGCCATTGATATATCTTGCTGAGAGAGCTGAGGGTTTTCACTGATTCTGTCGACAAGAGAATCGAACATAGATTTAACCAGGTTCAGCTCAATGGCCTCACCCAGTTTTGCCACGGACCACACCAGTGTGGTGACCTCCTGTGGCTTGAAATGGTTTTTCATTTCTTTTGATTCGGCTTTGGCTTGCACATGGTGCAACAGCACGGCCAAGACTTCTTTGAGCTTCGGTGTCTTCTCCAGCCCCAACCCGTTTTCCAACAGTGTCACCACGGTCCACAGCAGTTTGGCGATATGCTGTGAAATAAAGTGGTCTTTCTCTTCTTTTGACTCGGCTTTGGTTTTCACATCGAGCAGCAGCACGGCCAAGGCCTCTTTGAGCGTTGCTGTCTTCTCCAACCCATTGTCCACCAGTTTCGCCAAGGCCCACAGCAGGTTGGCGACTTCCTGTGGCTTCAAGTGGTCTTTCTCTGCTGTTGATTCGGCTTTGGTTTTCACCTGGGGCAACAGCGCAGCCACGGACTCTTTGAGCTTCGGTGTCTTCTCCAGCTCCAGCCCATTGTCTACCAGTTTCGCCAGGGCCCACAGCAGGTTGGTGACTTCCTGTGGCTTGAAGTGGTCTTTTTCTTCTGTTAATTCGGCTTTGGTTTTCACATGGGGCAACAGCGCGGTTACAGCCTCGTTGAGCTTCGCTGTCTTCTCCAGCCCGTTGTCCACCAGTTTCGCCACGGCCCACAGCAAGTTGGCGAGGTGCTGTGGCTTGAAGTGGTCTTTCTCTTCTTTTGATTCGGCTTGGTTTTTGACCTGGGGAAACAGCGCGGCCATAACCTCTTTGAGCTTCGGTATCTTCTTCAGCTGCAGCCCATTGTCCACCATTTTTGCCAGGGCCCACAGCAGGTTGGCAGTACCTTGAGTGTTGAAGTGATCTTTCCCTTCTTTTGATTCGGCTTTGGTTTTCACATGTGGCAGCAGCGCAGCTACGGCCTCTTTGAGCTTCGGTGTTTTCTCCAGCTCCAGCCCGTTGTCTACCAATTTCGCCACTGCCCACAGCAGGTTGGAGATATACTGAGGGATAAAATGGTCTTTCTCTTCTTTTGATTCGGCTTGGGTTTTCACATGGTACAAAAGCACGGCCACGGCCTCTTTGAGGATCGCGGTCTTCTCCAGCTCCAGCCCGTTATCCACCAGTTTCGCCACGGCCCACACCAGGTTGGCGACTTCCTGTGGCTTGAAGCGGTCTTTCTCTTCTTTTGATTCGGCTTTGGTTTTTACATGGGGCAACAGCGCGGCTACCGCCTCGTTGAGCTTCGGTGTTTTCTCCAGCCCATTGTCCACCATTTTTGCCATGGCCCACAGCAGGTTGGCAGTACCTTGAGTGTTGAAGTGATCTTTCCCTTCTTGTGATTCGGCTTTGGTTTTCACATGGGGCAGCAGCGCAGCTACGGCCTCTTTGAGCTTCGGCGTTTTCTCCAGCTCCAGCCCGTTGTCTACTAATTTCGCCACTGCCCACAGCAGGTTGGAGATATGCTGAGGGATAAAATGGTCTTTCTCTTCTTTTGATTCGGCTTTGGTTTTTACAAGGGGCAACAGCGTGGCGACGGCTTCTTTGAGCTTTGGTGTCGTCTCCAGCTCAAGCCCGTTGCCCACCATTTTTGCCAGGGCCCACAGCAGATTGGCGGTACCTTGGGTATCAATACCCATGGCGTCAGGTTTTTGGTTGCACTTAAGTATTACTGCATCAAGTAACGTTGACAAAAAAGCTGCCTGAGCCTCCTTGCTTCTCTCATTCATGTACTTATGTGGGGTAAAAACACCCGCTGATGTAAATGAATGAACCGTTGTCGTCAGGCTTCGCCAAGGCCATCCGCGTGTCGCTTTAAAAGCATGCAACAATGGTATCAGTTGGCATTGTTCACTGTGATTTAATGGTCTTTTTGACCTTGATGTGTATTGTTTGATTGAACAGGCAAATTGACTGTGTTTTTTCCCATTATAGCGATCACCAAAACGAGCAGATATGCTCACCAGGTCATCCATTCTTTCTTGTGTGATAAGA
>NZ_JBLYZG010000163.1:0-2110 GCF_049310245.1 Endozoicomonas sp. ALB115
ATAATTCTTACGCTGCTTTGTCACTTTCTACCTCGTCATCAATGGTACTATTGTGCTTAACGAGGTGTCCTAAGTCATTAAACCACTTCACATTTAACTGGCTCTGAATTTCAGGCGGAAGGTCATGCCCCTCATGTTTGATCCTTTCCTTGTAAGCCTGAGTATTAAAGCCTCGGTCACGACGTTCCTTCAGGCTCTCGATCTCCACCAATAACTGATGAAGTTCTTTCTCGTCGGTCTCCAACTGGCGGATCAACTCTGCTTCCTGCATACCTTGCTCTATAGCAGAAGTCAATGCCTGATGGGCGCGATTTAAACGCATAGGGAAACTGTATTTGTTGATGTATTCATCAATCACCGCTTCAATTGCGGGTAAACCACTGTTTCGTAAAGCCTGCGACGTTGATTTATCCTCCATTGCCGCAGCCACTTTTGGGCTCAACGGCATATATTGAGGAAATGCCATGGTAGGTTCTTCAAGAAGTAACTCTTCGATATTCCGTTTATCGCCACGCTCTGTCCGGGTCAGTTCACCCTGCTTGCGCAACAAATAAGCCATACGGGCAGAAACCGGATAAATATTTGGGTCATGAATCCCATTTTCCAGCAAATACTTTCTTACCCGGTCAAGTGCTTCGGCAATGTTTTCACCTTTTTCGGGGTCAAACATATCCATCTTGTTCACAACAAACAGGAAGCGATCTTTACTCTGCTTACCACCCTTACTCATGATGTCAGAAACAAGCCTGAGCAAATTTCGATCATCATTGGTACCCAGTTGCGTTGCATTGAGAACATACACAATCAATGGGTTCTGGCGGGAGTCCTGAATAAAGCCAAGAGTAGTTCTCTCATGCTCTGCATCCTGACTGTTGTTAGGTCCCGGAGTGTCAGTCAGCACCAATTGCACATTGTCATTTTTTGCGACTGAACGAATATCGCCGTGTAATGAGATTGTTTTGGTTTCTTTGTCAGCGTTCCATTGACGAAGAATATCCAGATGAACAGCCTCACAACGTTCAACCTCGTCTCCTTCTCGATTGAAACGCTCTCCCCGGAATACCACTCCCTGAGCTTTGTCGTCATGAATATGAGCAATCGTCGCTGTGGTTGCTTCATTAGCCGCAGGTAGCAAATCCTGCCCTAACATTGCATTAATGAACGTTGATTTACCGGAAGACATGGTAGCGACAACATAGACGTCAAAGTTATTGTTCAGTGCTTCCAGAAAATCTCGCTGCGCATCATCCCCGCTGTTTGCCAGATATTTTTCAAACTTGGGGGTATTTTGGACCCTGGCCATCAACTGTTTGATTTTATCCAGTCGGCTCTCCGTTGGCTCTACCGGATTCCAGCTAAGTTCAATCATCATTCCGGCATTCATGGCTTTTTGAGCTGCTTCCTTCAGATCCTCGTAATCGGATTCAACGCCGGTAAACTCGATATAAAAACTGGAACTGCCATTAAAAATGTCACGCAGTTTAAAAAAGATCTGCTCTACCCATAACTGTAAGCGTTTGGTGCTGTATCCTGCAATGTCTGAACTTTCAGAAGGAGCCTGGCCATCAATCAAAAACCTGGTTTCAACCAGAAATGGATTGTGCTCGATATATATATGATTCATTAGTATGTACTGCTCTTTTGCTCGTAAAGATGTTAATGAGGTATCTGGAAATGTCGTCGCTCTTCAAGCCGATTTAGTGACCAATGCTTCAATTGTGCTTAGCCCTGTGTAATCGATAAAAGCTTTAAGCTCTTTACGGCTCATCTCCTCAAACCCGCCCTTAAATGCATTATTAAGTCTCCGACGCTGATTGCGCTTGATCCTGTGGGGCATGATTGCTGCATTGCTTAGATGCAGAGCGCTGTCACGGAAACGCTCAAGCTCAGAGAAAAGCATATTTCGATCACTACGCCCTACTTCGACATTTTTCACAAACTTCTTTGCGGTCAATGCAGGAAGCGCCATAACCGGAATAATCACGGGATTTTGAAAGCCAAGCCCTGATAAATACTTCTTGCATATTCTGGTAAACGTGAACGCTAATTCTGGTAAGCGTGAACACCTCCGCTTACCCAAGCACTGCCCTCCTTTATTTGTAGCCTGAGT
>NZ_JBLYZG010000164.1:0-2076 GCF_049310245.1 Endozoicomonas sp. ALB115
AAATAAAAACATACCTGAAATCAGCCGCTGGTGCTTTTTTTTTCAAATTTGTTGATTTCTACCCACAGTTATCCCTGAAGAGCCAAATTATTCAGCCTGTTGGGGAAAATCCATCCAGAGAGTCCGTCCCATGCAACGAACGTTATTCAATCACTTCTATCAAGATACTGTCCGCTGGGGAGATTGTGATCCGCTGGGGCACTTGAATAATGCGGCTTATATGCGACTCATTGAATCCGCACACCTAGACTACTTTTTTAACATACTGAAGATTGAAATGAAGCCTGATTCGGAGCAGGGATGGGTGATGAGAGGATTAAACTGCGAATTTAACAAGCAGCTCCACTACCCCACACAACTGGAAACAGGTACACGATTCAGTAAAGTCGGAAACAGTAGCGCTATTCTTGAGGCTGCTATTTATCGAAAGGGTGAAGAACAACCGGTCTTTACCGCGAGTGTACCGAGTATCTGGTGCAACTATAAAAAAGGCATATCCGTCAGAATACCCGACACCATCAGAAAAGCCATAAAGGATTACGAAATCGACGTCGAAGGTCTTTAATCAAGCCCATCAATACTCGCTGTTTTTAATTGTTTATCCAATGCCTTTTATTTGGTACACAGGCAAAATAAGTTCATTACCACGGGATGAAGCCTTACGAAATAATAAGCAGGGTAATTAATCCATGAGGTCAGAAGAACGTATATGACAACCACATCGCCTTTATCAGAAGAACTTAAGTTACGTTCTGGTTCAGTACTCAAAAACCGTATTTGCAAATCAGCCATGAATGAAGCCATCGCCACAGGCAAAGGCGGTGTTGTCAGACAGTTTGAAGTGTTATACAGAACCTGGGCAGAAGGTGGCTCCGGACTGCTGATCACCGGTAATATAATGGTTGATAAACGCCATGCCAATGAACCGCTGGCCGTGGCTGTTGAAGACTATGATGATTTTCAACTGTTGGAATTATGGGTTGCAGGCGCTAAATCCAAAGGTGGTCAAATTTGGGCTCAGCTCAACCATCCGGGCAAGCAATCGCCTAAATTCCTCAATGACCAACCCCTGGCACCCTCTGCCATTCCTTTAGCGAGCGATATGTTTATCCCACCCCGGGAACTCACCGAGAGTGAGATTAACGACATTATTCGTCGATTCACTACGACAGCTTTAATCTTAAAAGAAGCAGGGTTTGATGGCGTTCAACTTCATGGTGCCCACGGTTATCTGATCAGCCAATTCCTGTCACCAAACCATAATAAGCGCAATGATCAATGGGGCGGTTCCCTTGAAAATCGCATGAGATTTGTCAAAGAAATTTACGCATCCATCCGGGAGAAGGTGGGTGAGGGCTTTGCTATCGGCATTAAATTGAACTCTTCGGACTTCCAAAAAGGCGGGTTCAGCCAGGAAGAGTCCATCGAGGTATGTCGGCATCTGGATAAAATGGGCATCGACCTGATTGAGGTTTCTGGTGGCAGCTGGGAAAATCCGGTCAACCGTCGGGGGGAGCAAAAAGAAAGTACAAAGAAGCGTGAGGCGTATTTTCTGGAATTTTCTGAACAGCTTAAGAAAAATGTATCAGCACCCATTATGGTCACCGGTGGATTCAGAAGTCAGCAAGCGATGGAAGAGGCGATTAATTCCGGCTCAGTGGATGTGGTTGGTCTGGCGCGACCCTTTGTCGTTGATCCCAATCTGGCCAACCATCTACTGACTGGCACGAATTACCGCTCCAGTGTAGAACCCATTTCCACCGGTATTAAAAAGATTGATGATATGGCTATCATGGAAATCAGCTGGTACACCGATCAAATTCGTCGAATGAGTGAAGGTTTGCCCCCTAAGACCAGGGTTCGCGGTGCGTTTTCAGCGTTTAAAGTGCTGTACAACTTTTGGCAACGGGGCCAACAGGTAAAGCGTGTTCGAGCATAATCGACGACTGTCTTTAGCCTGTTATTCAGGTCGGGAAGCTCTCGTTGCAGCTACTCCCGATGAATACACGTCAGCTGCCACAACCAGAAAACTGACATACTCATAATTTCTGAAAACACAAGAGAACCCTCAACTTT
>NZ_JBLYZG010000165.1:0-2067 GCF_049310245.1 Endozoicomonas sp. ALB115
CTTGAAACTGTTGGGGCTTCATAACGTAGCCTCCCATTGCAGGGGATCACGACAGTTTAGACCTATCAACCTTTAAAACAAACATAGCCGCTTTCATCCATAGCTTCTTTAAGTTTGCTGATGATAGATTGCTTCATCGTCATGGCAATAGTTGATTGGCTAATCGCAACCCCAGATGTCGGTGGAAGTATTTCAAACCACATCTCTGTCTTTACAAGCTCAAGATGCTTATTACCATCCTCGTCTTCTACATTACGAGGAACTTTAAGATATACCTTCTTAGTTGTAGATGAAGGCATAACTCCATTTTCTTTAAGTTTGTTCAGTAGGCTCATTGTTAACTCCGTTTCATTGTTTCATTGAAGGCTTTATTGGCAATCCCAATAAAAGAACCATCAGTTGTGGCAACCATACGACCGCCAGTTGTTGAAAGACCATATTCAAGCAGTTCTGCATATTCAGCTTGGTTATAGACAGTTATTTCTTTCTCACCAGCCATAACTTGATCATATGCTTCTTTTGCTGCGTTCTTAGAATTTGAATAAGTAGAACTTGATGTAAGATTCTTTTCGTCAACAATATCACCGTCACCGATTCTCCAGTTGTCTAGTGCTTTGTTTTCAGAGTAAGGGGCACCAGTGGTAGATTTAGATGGTGTTATTGATGCAGTAAATGTAATTGTGTCTTCAGCTGTCTTAGCAGCTGATTCTCGAACTAAATCATCAAGACCATCAAACAGTTTATTTACATCAGAATCATTCTTTAACTCTTTCATAAAAATCGCTCTTGTAAAGTGCTGGTAATTACAACTTCAGTATCGCCAACGATATATTTCTCGTTGAAATTTGATAAGTCGTAATTTATGATTCGAGCCAAAAGATTGATTAGGTCTTTATCGTCGAGACGTCCGCTATGGGCAATATTCAAATGATACTGTTCCAAAAGAATTATCATTTGATGTGGAAACATACCAGAAATTTCATCATCGTATCTTTCGTCGTCTATATTTAGCTTTCGTATCATCATGATTTTGTTCTCCTTAATAGAGGTCTATTTCTTGTAGGCGTTTAACGATCAAATTCATGTGACCATGATTATCTTTCTGGGAAATGTGATCATCGATTAGTTCTGGAATTCCAGCTTCTTTGATGAATGACCAGTTTTCGAAGACATGGATGTCTGTAAATTTGAATGTGTTCTTAAGCCACCGTGTGTAAAAGTTTTTGGTTTTCGTCATTGGTGATTTCCATATTTGTTATTCCGTTTGCCAATGGCAAATTATGTGAATTGGTAGGCTGGAGACCCCTGTTTTCAAGGACTCCAGCGGTTAGTTTTTGTGGATTTGTTGTTTGATGGGTAACTACCCATCAGGACAAACTGAGAAGATTGAAATCCCATCCAGATTCCGACGTGGATTCGCTCAATTGTTGATCCATGAGATCGGCAAAAGGAGAGTAGGTGTGGGTCTCTTCGATGTTTAGGGTGAAGTCATTACGTGATGCAGAGCTTGATATGGTCATTGACTGGATGTCCAAATCCTTAATTCGCCCACCTTTCAAAAGAGGCTCGAACAGATATCTCAGACCATTTGAAACGCTGTCCATGCGCCCAGGGGACTTCTGCTTCCTAATCAAGTTCGGATCGAATGCAACCATCTCTTGTTCAAGATCAGACAATCCATGCCCAACGTGAGATACACGATTCTTTGTATACAGAGGTACGATTGATCTAGCTCTTGCTTCTTTTGAAATCGATACATGTTCCAGATGCAGATTAACCATATCCGGCACAGCCAATTCCCAGAGACTACCAGCACCATTGGATTCAACTAATAGTGTGTCGGCTCCCCACTTATGGTAAAGCTCTACGGCGTCTTCCATATACTTCTCGATTTTCTTGCCGGTTGACGTTGCATCCTCAAGTATATACGCTCTGGCGTCTTCCATATCGCCTTCATCCAGACCAATTACAGTTATACTCGACTCTCAAGTTTCTAATGCACGAGTGTTTGATATTCAGGCAAACGATACTTGAGTGAAGCAGTTGGCATCATTCTCCCCAGCTCCC
>NZ_JBLYZG010000166.1:0-2034 GCF_049310245.1 Endozoicomonas sp. ALB115
TTAATGAAATATAATTATGGATAGACGTTCTGCTGGTATCAGTGGTCAATACGCAAGATCAGGTAACGGTTACAACCAACCGAATGGCCATGCCCCTTCTTCAGGGCGTGGGCGATATAGACATGCCACAGTCAGACAGCGGGGTAGTCACCCCCGCTCTACCCCTGGATGTAATGAATTTCACCATTCTTCTGGACGTCCTTCTCAATATTTAATTCACCGTTCAGTTAACTCTGCTCAAGATTTTAATGTCCTCATCAAACAGGAAATAATGGATGATCTGGTGAGTAAATCACAACGTTTCGGTCAACGCTATGATGGGAGAGATCACGGTCTGTATGCCAGTTCAGTTAAAAAATACACGTTAGCGGTTAAAAGACCGTTAAATCGAGGGGAACAAAGCCAGCTGATGCGTTTGCTGCAAAATTTCACAGCAAGCCGGAGCTGGAATTGGCGAAGCCTGACGACAACACTGCATTCATTGACTTCAGCGGGTGTGTTTACCGTTCATAAACCCATGGATGCGCGAGTTAAGCATACTCAAGCTGCCTTATTGTCAACGCTATTTGATTCAATAACATTTAACTGCAACCAAAAACCTGAAGCCAGAGATATTGATGCCCAGGGTATCGCCAACTTGCTGTGGGCCATGGCAAAAATGTTGGACAACGGGCAGGAGCAGACACCAGAGTTCAACGGGGCCGTTGTCGCGCTGTTGCCCCACGTGGACGCACAGAAAGACCAATTTAAGACCCAGGGTATTGCCAACCTGCTGTCGGCCATGGCGAAACTGGTGGACAACGGGCAGGAGCGGACGCCAGAGCTCAACGAGGCCGTGGCTTCGCTGCTGTCCCATGTGAACGGACAGAAGAAAGACCAATTTAATTCCCAGCATATTGCCAACCTGCTGTGGGCCATAGCGAAACTGATGGACAACGGGCAGGAGCAAACACCAGCGTTCAACGAGACCGTGAGCGTGCTGCTGCTCCGAGTGAGGCCACAGAAAGCCAACTTCAAACCTCAGGAAATCACCAACCTGTTATGGGCCATGGCGAAACTGGTGGACAACAAGCAGGAGCAGACACCAGAGCTCAAAGAGGCTGTGGCCGCACTGTTGCCCTGCGTGAACACACAGAAAGCCCAATTTAATCCCCAGGATATCGCCAACCTGCTGTGGGCCATGGCGAAACTGGTGGACAACGGGTACGAGCAGACACCAGAATTCAACGAGGCCGTGGCCGCACTGTTGCCCCTCGTGAACGCACAGAAACCTGACTTTAAGCCACAGGGAATCGCCAACCTGCTGTGGGCCATGGCGAAACTGGTGGACAACGGACAGGAGCGAACACCTGGACTCAAAGAGACCGTAGCCGGACTGTTGCCCCTCGTGATCGTACAGAAAGACCAATTTAATGCCCAGGGGATCGCCAACCTGCTGTGGGCCCTGGCAAAACTGGTGGACAACGGGGAGTGGATACCGGTGCTCAACGAGGCCGTGGCCGCGCTGTTGCCCCTCTTGAAAGCACAGGAAGTGCAATTTAATGTCCAGGATATCGCCATCCTGCTGTGGGCCCTGGCGAAACTGGTGGACAACGGGCTGGAGTGGACACCCGGTCTCAACGAGGCCGTGGCCGGGCTGTTGCCCCAAGTGAACGCACAGAAAGCTAACTATAAACCACAGGCAATCACCAACCTGCTGTGGGCCATAGCGAAGCTGGTGGACAACGGGCTGGAGCAAACACCAGAGCTCAAAGAAGCTGTGGCCGCACTGTTGCTCCACGTGAATGCACAGAAAGACCAATTTAATGCCCAGGGTATTGCCAACCTGCTGTGGGCCACGGCCAAACTGGGTGAATTCGTTGAGCTGAACGTGGCTACCTCTACGTTCGAATCGCTCGTCTATCGAATCAGTGAGAACCTTCAGTTTTCTCAGGAAGGGATATCGATGTCTCTCTGGGGAGTCATGGTATACTGTGCCAGGTTGTCTCTGGTCTCCAATGCCAATAACAATAACGTGCTTGAAAAGCACATGGA
>NZ_JBLYZG010000167.1:0-1950 GCF_049310245.1 Endozoicomonas sp. ALB115
AACAGGTTGGCGATATGCTGAGGAATAAAGTGGTCTTTCTCTTCTTTTGATTTGGCTTTGGTTTTCACATGGTACAAAAGCGCGGCCAGGGCCTCTGTGAGGATCGCTGTCTTCTCCAGCTCCAGCTCCAGCCCGTTGTCCACCAGTTTTGCCAAGGCCCACAGCAGATTGGCGATATGCTGAGGAATAAAGTGGTCTTTCTCTTCTTTTGATTCGGCTTTGGTTTTCACATGGGGTAACAGCGCGGCTACCGCCTCGGTTAGCTTTGGTGCCTTCTCTAACGCCAGCCCATTGTCCACCAGTTTCGCCACAGCCCACAGCAGGTTAGTGATACCTTGAGTGTTGAAGTGGTCTTTCTCTTCTTTTGATTCGGCTTTGGTTTTTACATGTGGCAACAGCGCGGCCACAACTTCTTTGAGCTTCGCTGTCATCTCCAGCCCATTGTCCACCAGTTTCGCCACGGCCCACAGCAGGCTGGTTATATGTTGAGGAATAAAGTGCACTTTCTGTTGTTTTGATTCGGCTCTGGTTTTTACATAGGACAAAAGTGCGGCTACGGTCTCTTTGAGCTTCGGTGTCTTCCCCAGATCCAGCCTGTTGTCCACCAGTTTCGCCACGGCCCACATCAGGTTGGCGACTTCCTGTGGATTGAAGTGGTCTCTCTCTTCTTTTGATTCGGCTTTGGTTTTCACCCGGGGCAACAGCGCAGCAACGGCAACTTTGAGCTGCGGTGTTTTCTCAATCTCCAGCCCGTTTTCGACCAGTTTCGCCAAGGCCCACAGCAGATTGGCGATATGTTGAGGAATAAAGTGGTCTTTCGCTTCTTTTGATTCGGCTCTGGTTTTCACATGGGGCAACAGTGCGGCGACGGCCTCTTTGAGCTTCGCTGTCTTCTCCAGCTTCAGTCCGTTGTCCACCAGTTTCGCGAAGGCCCACAGCAGGTTGGCGATATGCTGAGGAATAAAGTGGTCTTTCTCTTCTTTTGATTCGGCTTTGGTTTTCACATCGGGTAACAGCGCGGCTACCGCCTCTTTGAGCTTCGGAGCCTTCTCCAACTCCAGCCCATTGTCCAACAGTTTCGCCATGGCCCAAAGAAGGTTGGCGGTCGCTTGAGTGTCGAAGTGGTCTTTCTCTTCTTTTGATTCGGCTTTGGTTTTCACATGGCGTAACAGCGCGGCCACGGCCTCTTTGAGCTGCGCTGTCTTCTCCAGCTCCAGCCCGTTGTCCACCAGTTTCGCCAGAGTCCACAGCAGGTTGGTGGTAGCTTGAATGTTGAAGTGGTCTTTCTCTGCTTTTGATTCGGCTTTGGTTTTCACATGGGGCAGCAGCGCAGCTAAGGCCTCTTTGAGCTTCGGTGTTTTCTCCAGCTCCAGCCCGTTGTCTACCAATTTCGCCAACGCCCACAGCAGGTTGGAGATATGCTGAGGAATAAAGTGGTCTTTTTCTTCTTTTGATTCGGCTTTGGTTTTCACCCGGGGCAACAGCGCAGCAACAGCCTCTTTGATCCTGGGTGTCTTTTCCAACTCCAGCCCGTTGCCCACCAGTTTCGCCAAGGCCCACAGCAGGTTGGCGGTACCTTGCGCATCAATATCCCTGGTTTCAGGTTTTTGGTTGCACTTAAGTATTACCAGATCAAGCAAATTTGACAGTAGAACAGCTTGAGTTTCCTTAACACACGCATCCATGTATGTATGAGGGGTAAAAACACCCGCCGAAGTAAATGAATGAAACGTTGTCGTCAGGCTTCGCCAGCCCCACAGGGGTGTCGCTTTAAAATTGTGTAACAATGGTATCAGTTGACGTTGTTCACTGTGATTTAAAGATCGTTGTGACGCTAATGTGTATTGTTTAATTAAAGTGGCAAATTGACTGTGTTTTTTCCCATTATAGCGATCACCAAAACGAGCAGATATGCTCACCAGGTCATCCATTCTTTCTTGTGTGATAAGA
>NZ_JBLYZG010000168.1:0-1947 GCF_049310245.1 Endozoicomonas sp. ALB115
GCACCGACAACAGCCCCCCGTGGCGGGTGGCACCGGCAGTGGCCGGGGCACGGTGGTCATTGGCAATAGCCTCCTCATCCGCGGGAGGCGCCGACTTGCCGGAGCGATGGCTGTCCAGCTGGCGACGTTTGCGCGAGCCACCATGGCACTGCGGGAACGCTTCCTTCGGGAAAAGCTCCGCAAAGGCATCGGGCTGTTCAAATATACCGGCGAAATCACTGGGGAAACGCTCCGGGTCTTCCAGTACTCCCAACATGGCCAGGTAGCCGACTTTCTCTTTCCGGATGAGCTGGTTGACTGCGCTCCTATCGCCAGGAACCTCCGTTGCTGGCGGCAAGGCGTACTCATCATCAACGACGGTGGTATTGTCAATGATCTGCAACAGTTGACGATCAGCCTGTGGCAGGCGCAGATCATTATCGCCATCCCCGGTGACCTGGTTATCCAGATAGTTCGCCACCCCCTGGAGAACGTCCCGCAACGGTGCGGACAACCCGGTCGTGGAATGCAACAGATAATGGACCTCGTCCGCCAGGTTCTGGGCGCTAAATCCCCGGAAAACCGGTGATTCTGCCGCCTCCTCCAGGGAGAACCCGGTGGCTTTGATCATATTGAAACGGGCTTCACCGTACTGTGAATACAGGTTCAGGAACTGGTTGACCAGATCATCAATCATGGCCTCCCGGGTGGGATTCTCGCCGCTCGCATCTGGCCCCATGGTCAGGCTATGGGAGGCATCATGGCGAATACACTGATCGGCCAGGCTCAGGTCCGAGAGGAACGTGTTCCTGAGTTCCTGGTCCATCGCCTGCAGGCCCTGGGCACAGCAGACCAGTCGTGCCAGCGACCATTGCGGGTATTCCCATTTCTTGTGGGTGATGATGTTATCACTCTCCTTGATGTTCTCTACTGCCCGGGTATTGGCACTCTGGATATTGCTGATACGCTGGCCATAGGTACGGTAGGACTTCGTGGTGCGGTCGGCATACAGTTTCAGCAGTTTTTTCCCTGCTGCAGTGATGCTCGGTCCCCGGTCTGCAGCCCGCGCCAGCAGTTCGCTCAGCGCCGAGGTGTCGGCCAGCCCCTGCTCGCTGGTCGAACAGGGAAGTTCCTCGCGATACAATTGATTTTGCAAATCCGTCGAGTTGTCGAACACGTCGCTGAACATCGCGAAATGCTCATCCCTCAGTGATTCCGTGTTCTGAATGTTCTGAAAATAGGCTTTGCGCTCGGCCAGGATGAGTTGATTGATCACCGTCAGATCCCGGGCGTCCAGCATGGGTGGCGACAGGTTAAACTCATCATCCGCTACCCGGACATTCTCCACCGCCCGCTGCAGTGCGGTATCAGGCTGCGGGGGACGTCTATCGTTGGTGCGCAGATCCTCATGTTCATGGTCCAGAGCGTTCTCAAGCGTTTGCAGCACCTCCCGGATGGGGGCCGACATCCTGGCCGATCTCGCCAGCAACCCGGTCACCGCCCTGCCAATGGCACCGGCATTGTAACCGTGGAAGCGATCATCCTCTGCTGCCTCGCCTCCGAATCCGGTGGCCCTGACCATGTCATAACGGGCAGCGCTGTAGAGCGCATACAGGTTCTGGAACTGGTTGGCCAGATTCCTGGTGATCGACACTTCGGTGGCGCGCTGGCCCGAGGTACCGCCGGGTTGGTGGTCATCCTGATCGTCATCATAGCGGAGGTACTGCCCCGCCGTACTGGTCATGTTCAGGAAGCTGTCCCGGAACTGTCTCTCCAGTGTCTCCAGCAGGTTGACGCAGCACACCTGTCGTTTTTCCGGCCAGGTTATGGAGTCTGACTCCTCGGCGGGTATGGCTGCCATCATCTCCCGGTTCTGCTGCTTTATGGCCTCGGCCTGGTGGGCATAGTCGGCATAGATTGCCGTGGCCTGGCCGACATACCCCTTCAGCAGTTTCCGCTCAGTCACGG
>NZ_JBLYZG010000169.1:0-1913 GCF_049310245.1 Endozoicomonas sp. ALB115
GCAAATAAAAACATACCTGAAATCAGCCGCTGGTGCTTTTTTTTTCAAATTTGTTGATTTCTACCCACAGTTATCCCTGAAGAGCCAAAAAATAAAAAGAAAAAATTGTTTTATTTGGGTGAGTGAGTTGCATAAATCTCGTTATATCAAGAGAGGTTAACTACTTAACAGCCTTAGCTCAAATCGGCAGAGATATTAGAGGCTGTTGTAAAAGTTACTGATCATTAACTCAGGATAAAGATCAAAAGTCGTCTATAACTACTAGTTTTTTGCCATCACCTTCAGCTGTGATACCAGTAAGGACTCCATGTTTTTTTGCTGTCTCAGCAACACCCTTATTGCCTCTTCCCTCTGTAACAGCCTCGGGAGTGGCCATGGCAGAGAGCAGCAAATCGACCAGATAGCTCATGCAGTCATCAGATGGTTGCTCCAGACAACTGATAAACGCCTTTAAATTGAAGGTTAAGTGATTAAACAACGTAGCGGGGGACTCAAATACATCAGCTATAGGTTTATCCCGAAAAAAGTAGTTTTGACTTCCGTCCAATCTATAGTCAGCCAAGACCTTGCTATGGCTTAACGACTGAGCTTCAATGGCTACTGCCAGGGAAATAAGATTGAGTCTACTCTGCTCGCTCATCAGTAATACGTCCAGACAATTATTGTCATTGATATCTTTGATGGCAGGGTCGCTTCCCCTCTCTATAAGGGGTTGGATATAGGCCTGATCTCGCCTGGCGCAAGCATAATGCAATGGTGTCAGACCGTATTTATCCTGTGAGTTTATATGCCTGCTGACCGGTAAACTTTCTGATTGTATTATTTTTGTGAACACTGGGTATTGTTTTTGATGTCCACGTGTTGAAGCTTTTTTATGTCCTTTGGCAATCAACAGGTGCAGCAAATTTTTCCGGTTACAGTCCTCAATAAAAGGATCAGCACCCATTTCAGTGATTAAATCAATGGCAACCTCACCGCCACCGTTTGCTATGACAGACATTAAACCCGTTACATATTTCCATTCTGGCCACCACAGACAATCATTGATGGACAGGGCTGGATTTTGCTCCAGAATTTCTTTGCCTTCCTGGATAGCCTGGGAAATTTTGGCCATGGAGCTGGTTTTATGATGCTCGACAGTCAAATCCCAGAACCAATGCTGAATGGGAGTTACCGGCCCATCGGGGTTGGAAGACTCTAAAGTGGATGGTGCATCTGACGATGATGCTTGCATCTCATTAGCCTTTTCAAGGGCTTTAAGATTTTTTCTGGCAATTGCCACTAACTCAGCCTTAGTAGCCTGATTCTTGGGCAAATCTAGCTGATCATCAAGTTTCGCAAATGCATTTTGCACGCCAGAAATCGATGTGGGAACCATATCTGTTTACCCTGTAGTGTGATTGACGTCAATCTTCAGGTTCCTGGAAGAATCATCCAGAGCATCACACCAGACCAGAAAAAAAGGAATAAGTTCATTTTAAAGAGTCGATAAAGGTCGACAAGATTGTTCTTAACCGTCTCGTCGTTGCCCGCCCAACGTTCTTTCAGGCAGGGCAGCGTCAGCAAGGCTGCCACGGCTTGCACATCCGTAGGGCCTGCATCACGACACATGAACGCAATGTTCCCAAGTAAATTCAGACAGGTTAGACGTTCCTGTACGGGCAGGTGGGGGGAGTCACGTTTCAGGCAGGGCAGGCTCAATAGGCTTTCAGGTTTTCCTTATCCTGTGGTAATGAAACGATAAAGGAGTGTGACTGCCTTTCACCACCCCTATCAGGAATATAACGACTCGTAAAAAATGCCCAAAATTTGAATGATCGTCCATTGTCTTTCCTTCAAACCGACCACATGTTCCTCCTGATTATTGACCGTTAAGACATTTATTCCCTGGAAACAGAAAAACACCCATCTCG
>NZ_JBLYZG010000170.1:0-1909 GCF_049310245.1 Endozoicomonas sp. ALB115
AAGTTGAGGGTTCTCTTGTGTTTTCAGAAATTATGAGTATGTCAGTTTTCTGGTTGTGGCAGCTGACGTGTATTCATCGGGAGTAGCTGCATCTGAATAAGAGTATCGCTTCCTAACAAGAAGAGAGTTCCAGCCTTGAATTAGTGAATGCTCGGTAATATTGTATGAAGTCCCGCTGTACCTTGCCCTTATATATTGATCATTGACTGCATAAATAATCCAATTAGGAGCACGGCTACCACTTCGCTGCCCAAAAATAATATGGTCACTGCCCGTGTTAGTTGGTGGTTTAAACCATCCGTAAACCGTGAACTCGTAAAGTAAGCCCGGATTTTTACCATAAAGACCAGTGTTTGCATTAAGCACTGCCGTTGATTGTAGGTAATGATCCAAGCCAAAGACCGGATTCCCACTTGAGAAACGGGCTAATTCAGGATTATAAGTATTAGTTGTATGTAAATGATGCCCATTGCCTGAAAAATCTTCCTCAAACATACCAAAGTCTAAATCTAATACACTTTGGTCAGGAGGCTCAAAAGTATACAGGCTCGTGGGATGAGTATGATCCAAGACATATTGCTTAAAGTTTTTCACTGCCATCAGTCAGCATCCCCCCGAATCTGTAGCGTAAAGTCGTCGTTTGTTTCCGTACCCTGACCTGAAAGCACCGTCCGACAAATCCAAACTGGCGCAAGGCACCCATCGGTATTGAAACGGATAGCGTTGCCTGTTGACCAGCCGCTGCCCCAACCATCGGCTTTCATTGTGAAATAAGGTACTCCCGTTTCCGGGTTAATGGGTGCGGTATCGGTTGCTGTGCTGCCGCTGGCTATTATCCCCAGCTTTTCCTCAACAATCTGGAAAGCTGTGCTGCTGGTAAAAATGATTGCCCACTTTCCATAAATAGCCCCCTTGTTGGTCGCTTCTACCGGGTAGTTGATGGTGTTGTATTGGGCAGTTGTCTGGTCTCCAACCCGGTCATCCGTCCAGTTTGGATCGCCGCTATCCCATACCTTCTGGCTGAAAAAGTTTTTCACTCTGGCCTGAAGATCGCCATAGACCACCGCACTGCTGACCGAGGTTTCGCCTGCGGGCAAATCCCAAGGCACCGGGGAGATAATGGACAGGTCGCCATTGATCTGCACATCGCTCAATACGCTCATGTGCTCCACCCGATCCTTAATGGCATAGGGTGCCGATAGCGGGCTACTATCGGCATCAATCAGGCTCAACGGATCGGCAAAGGTCACGGTTCCTGCCTCTCTATCGACGGTGTATTGATCGCTGGCCAGCAAAGTACCACCGCTGTCTTCCACCACTATTTCTGCCTGATGATCACGAGCCAGGTTAATCACCTGTCCTGCCGTTGGAGTACCGGCATCGGTGGTTGCCGTATGACTTATAACCACAATATCCCCGGCTCGATAGATGGGAACCTTGCCATCGGGAGGTAGACGTACCGGGTCAAGGCCGATCAGTTCAGCATCGAGCGGCAGGCTGGTTTCCACCACGCAGTTGTAACGGACACTCTGCGGGATGACATAGATTGGCTTCTTTTCAGGAGATTTTCCATCAGTAAACTCAATCTCGCACCAGCCAGTCGTAACGTCGATGTTTCCCGTCACCTCTGAAGTGCTGAAGTCGCCATTAAAGTCAGCTGTCGCAGTAATCACATCCCCGGTATCCACCCGCACTGCCGTTAGCTGCAAGCTGCCCTGTCGAACAGGAGCACCGGGAGTACGGAAGGCCACCGCATTTATGCCAAAGCCAACCCCGATGGTGGCCGCTGCCTGAATGGTGGCCGTATTGACGGTGCCGGATGGGTAGCTGGCCAGTGTCGCCAGCCCGCCGCTGTAATCGACCCTGCCAACCTGAACACCGGCATTGGTTTCTGTGCTCAGGTTTTTAT
>NZ_JBLYZG010000171.1:0-1897 GCF_049310245.1 Endozoicomonas sp. ALB115
TTAGCAGCTGATGTGTATCTTTTAATTGAATCAGCATACAGACCGTGATGTCTCCCATCATAGCGATCACCGAAACGATAAGATTTACTCACCAGATCATCCATTATTTCCTGTTTGATGAGCGCATTAAAATCTTGAGCAGGGTTTACTGAGCGGCGCTGTAGATGTTGAGAAGAGCGTGCGCCAGAAGAATGGTAAAATTCATTACGCCCCGGGGTAGAGCGGGGGGTATTATGCCGCTGTCTGACTGTACTCTGTCTATATCGCCCATGCCTTGAAGAAGTGGCGTGGTTATTCGGTTGGGTGTAATCATTACCTGGTCTTGCGTATTTGCCACTGAAATCAACAGAGGTTCTATCCATAATTATATTTCATTAATTCATGAGAATATAAAAAGCAGACTGCGGTTCTGTTCAGAAGTTCATTTTGTTGAACGGTTTATAAACGCAAGTGGTTGGAGGAGAGCATCTACTCTGAATTGTGAAAACGGTTCCTGAGTCACGATGGCAGGGAAACGATTACTGGCTGTTTGTTCTCTTCTTTATTTGGTCAATAAATGGTTTCATTACATCCTGGCTGCAAAGTCGGTTAACCGGGATTTCAATGACCTCAAATCCTGATTTTTGCAGCAGTGCGATTTTCAGCAGAGTCGAACCCTTCCTTGTTTTGAAATCACCATTCACGTAATGAGACGATCCCTGAACTTCAATCACCATGTTGTGATCTGGCAGTAACAGGTCAACCGGAGGTAATGAGTTCAGACTCTTTTCTTCTTCAATCTTCAAAGAGGGCATGCATGATTGGAGTTGATTGCAAAAGTCAGCCTGATGTTTTGAAATGGTTGTCTGGTAATGGGGGGTGAACGGACACGCTCTGCCAAGCCAACTTGAGGCCATGATCATGATGGATTGGCCCTCTTCATTATCTGGCGAGTTATTTTCCAGGCGAGTCAACAGGTCATCCATGAGCTTTTCAAGTACGTCATTTTTATTGGCATTGGCGACTAGAGACAACCTGGCACAGCATACCATGACTCCCCAGAGAGACATCGATATCTCATTCTGAGTAAACTGAAGGTTATTACTGATTCGATAGACAAGCGATTCGAACGCAGAGGTAGCCACGTTCAGCTCAATGAGTTCACCCAGTTTGGCCGTGGCCCACAGCAGGTTGGCAATATCCCGGGCATTAAATTGGTCTTCCTGTGCGTTCACCCGGTGCAACAGCGCGGCCACGGCCTCGTAGAGCCCTGGTGTTTGCTCCTGCCCGTTATCCACCAGTTTTGCCATGGCCCATAGCAGGTTGGCGATTTCCTGTGGGTTAAAGTTAGCTTTTTGTCCGATCACGCAGGTCAACAGCGCAGCCACCGCTTCGTTGAACTCTGGTGTCTGCCTGTACCTGTTGTCTACCAGTTTCGCCATGGCCCACAACAGGTTGGCGATACCCTGTGGTTTAAAGTCAGCTTTCTGTACTTTCACGTGGGGCAGTAGCGTGGCCACGGCCTCGTTGAGCCCGGGTGTCGGCTTCTGCTCGTTGTCCACCAGTTTTGCCATGGCCCACAGCAGGTTGGCGATATCCCGGACATTAAATTGGTCTTTTTGTGCGTTCACGCTGGGCAACAGTGCGGCTACGGCCTCGTTGAGCTCTGGTGTCTGTTCCTGCCCATTGTCCACCAGTTTCGCCATGACCCACAGCAGGTTGGCAACATGCTGGGCATTAAACTGGTCTTTTTGTGCTTTCACGTGGGGCAACAAGGCGGCCACGGCCTCGTTGAGCACTGGTGTCCGCTCCTGCCCGATGTCCAACAGTTTCGCCATGGCCCACAACAGGTTGGCGATTCCCTGGGCATTAAATTGGTCTTTCTGTGCGTTCACGAGAGGCAACAGGGCGGCCACGG
>NZ_JBLYZG010000172.1:0-1882 GCF_049310245.1 Endozoicomonas sp. ALB115
CTACTTAAGCCTTCGTAGCATTATGCGAATCATGCATATATAAACGAAGGCTTCTGAACTCCTTGGCAGCTGTTCATAGTCTTTAGATAAATGTCTGGATCCTTCAAACCAGCCAAAGGTTCTCTCCACAACCCAGCGCCTGGCTTGAACGACAAACTTTCCACGTGGGCGTTTTGTGATTTCAAGTTCCCTTTTGGGTTTGAAGCGATAAAACCACTCTTCAAGGTAACCCCGGTAGCCACAGCCAGCCCAGACTTTCCGGATGTTTTTAAAGTATTTCTTAAGGTGAGCCAGTATGAACTGACCTGCAAAACTATCACTAAATGCGGCTGCGTGTACCCATACCACCAGAATCAGGCCAAGAGTATCAACAGCTATATGACGCTTTCTGCCTTTTATTTTCTTCCCGCCATCATAGCCTCGATCCCCCCTTTTACCGAGGTTTTCACGGATTGGGAGTCAATGCTTGCTGCGGTTGGTTGTGGCTCTTTGCCCGCCTGAATTCGCATCTGGTCACGAAGTGCATCATGCACCTTCTTCCATGTGCCATCTTTTTTCCAGATTCGGAAATAGGTGTAGACAGTACTCCATGATGGAAAGTCAGAAGGTAGCATTCGCCACTGACAGTCTGTTTTAGTGAGATAGAATATGGCATTCAATATCAGACGATAACTCCAGTCACGTGGTCGCCCATTTTTTGGAGTATCATAGCCAGGGTCAGGGAATAGAGGCTTGAGGATTGCCCACTCGTCATTGGTCAGGTCGGATGGATACATAATTATCCTCCTTAAACTAATCAGATACTGTAGTTATAGACGACGTTGGGTTTTTTATCCTGAGTTAATGGTCAGTAACTTTTACAACAGTCTCTAAACTTTTCGAAACGGGAACTTTTTTAAAACCTTATTTTCAAAGGGATATTGCACCTCATATTGGTGTAATGGAATTATCCCCAATAGTAAAGGTTAAAAAAATGTTACCTACAAATCATATTCATACTGGTTCAAAGATTATACCCCAGATAAATAACAAGACTCTAGAAAGCGATAGAGACTCAGATAAAGTTGCTACGCAGTCTGAAATAAAAAAAGCCGATTCTTATTCATCCCAGGATCACGACAATAAACCAATTACTCAACGCAGTGTAAACTTTTCAGAAAGAAATTCACCATTTAAAAGCAATGATGTATACACAGCTGACTCAGCTAAATCTCATAGCACATTAAATGTTGATGATAAGCTAAAGAAAAATGCAGAAGCATATGAGGCTACTTTCCATGCAAAAATTGATTATTCATCTCCTAAGGATATAGATATATTGAAAAAAATGGAAGTTAGCGAAACTGAGATTGCTCTGGTAGGGATCACAAAAGAAGGTAATAACCCTATAAAAATTGTATTAGCTATGGCCGATGATAGAGGATACTTTACTTCTCAACAAGGTAAAGAATTTCAACTTTCTCAGTAGTTCAAGAACATAAAAGCATCAGTTTAATTTGACCTATATTTGCGGTTTCTCAGTGTGACCGCACTATCTGCACCTAACGCTTGCATAAGCGGCGGCGCGTCTAGCGCCGTCCGCTGGATGCTCTTGGTACGCCCGGCATGGGCATGAACTGATGGGGTGAAAGTCCCCTGTGGGAGAACCTACATCTGACTGGCGGTAAAGATGCCTGCTGATGGCAACCACTAGCTTAAGGCAAGTGCAGTCCCGCGAGGGGCTGTGCGGAGGCAGTCTGAGTGCAAAGGTGCGACCCAACGTAGACTCGGCGTCCCCCAGAAATCGCATACAAGGCTGAGTCTCTGGGCGAGTGAGCCAAGGATCACAAAGCCCTCTGGTTCGTGAGACACGGTAAATGCGGCGGTTGTGCACTGAAAGTTC
>NZ_JBLYZG010000173.1:0-1872 GCF_049310245.1 Endozoicomonas sp. ALB115
TCGAAGACCAGAAGGCCATCGTTTTTACCTACCCAGCCAGTCTTTTCAGCCAGAAGATTGCCATCATGATCAAAATAAACGCCTTCTGACTCATTGATGGTTTCGACACCATCTCCGTCTAAGTCGAGGATAATTGGAGAGGTGAGGTTTTCAGCTCCATTGAATTCAGGGTTATTTCCACTTGACCGTAAAATATCTCCAAGCCCAAGAGGGTCAAGGAATTTAAAAATAGATTCAAATGAATTACTCGTTGCTGTTCCAAAAATGATTGCAGCAGGAATGCTGATCCACGCTGTAGTTGAAACAAGAAAGACTCCCAAAGCTGCACCTGCAACAGCACCGACAAATGCGCCTGCAGCACCATAATAATCGTCATTTAGAAGTTTAATAGTAACGCCTAAACTATCAGCCAGAGGGCCAGCAGCTTTACCTCCTGCTGAAAGTAGTTGCCGGTTTACAGAGTTAAGCATCGATGTATCCACAGCGTCTAAAGCTTCAATCCCTTTAGCTTTTACTTGCTCTGAGTACTCCTTAAAAATCATAGAAGTATTGTCTAAAGTCTGTTGTGCAAGCTTTGACTTATTTGGACTTAAACCAGGCGAGTCTGCCTTTTTTGCTAATTCAGAAGCTCGCTGGGAGTAATAGTCAAATTCTGCAGATAGTTTTTCAGCTATTTCCTGCTGTTTAACTGCATTATTAAAATCTTGTGCGGAGTATTTATCTGTTATTTCAGTTAATACTGAAGATAAACCACTTGCCGCTTCTCCCCAATACTTATCAAAATAATACTGAAATGTGTCATTATCGGTTGCTGGATTACTCACTTATTTCTCCTTTCATTTTCCTGAAGGTAATTGACAAAAATATAGTGACGAGGCTAAAGGAAAAGAACACAAGTAAAACAGCTCCAACCCAGTCCGCAACTTGAATTAATCTTCGCAAAAGCTGTGTATACATTCCCTGCTCAGTGAGTGGTATCAATCCCAACCCAGCAAGTAAAAAACATGGTATAAGCAAAAAAAAGATCATCCTTTTCTCAATAGAGAGGGGAGGATCTACTATGACTTGACTTCTGATAAATAAAAAAAACATTGGGAGGGAAACGATATAGAAAGCAATAGACCAACAGAACTTTTCATAATCGCTGACATAAGGTTCAAAGCTACTAAATAGCGATATTGTGAAAATACTAAATTCTGTTTGACTAGATAGTAGTATGGAAAATAATATCCCACTGAAAAACCAGAGCAAAAAAAGGATTGCGCTTCCTTTTTTCAGTCTTATTTGTTTATCTCTCACGTATACTCTCCTGTTTGAACCTCAACAGAGGACTCAGAAAATACTCAATCAGGCGCCTTTGCCCTGTTTTAATTTCTACCGCTACACTCATTCCCGGAGCCAAATTCACCTTCCGGTTTTCTAATTGCATCCAGTCTTTTTCAATCTGAACATTGGCAAGATATCTCAAACCCAGTTTTTCATCGGGCACGGCATCGTTGGAAACGGAGGTTAAAGTGCCATCAATTAAACCGTATTTAGTGAAGTTAAAGGTGTCGATTTTCACTTCGGCGCTTTGACCTTCGTGAACAAAACCGATGTCTTTGTTCAGTATCCAGGCTTCCACTTCCATCTTTGCTTCGGCGGGGACGATCTGCATCAGTGCCTGTGCTGGCTGTACAACACCACCGATGGTATGGACCTGTAGTTGTTGCACCGTGCCATCAATGGGCGAGGCGATTTTTTGTTGGTCGTGCAACTCTTCTGCTTTGATGCGTTCCTGCTCCAGTGTGTCCAGCTGACGGTGCAGCTGTTCCTGCTGATCCAGGCTTTCCCGGCGAGTCTGTGCATGGAGGCTGGCCAGTTGATGTTGCA
>NZ_JBLYZG010000174.1:0-1798 GCF_049310245.1 Endozoicomonas sp. ALB115
CATTACGAAACTGGTGGACAACGGGCTGGAGCGGACACCAGGGCTCAACGAGGCCGTGGCCGCCCTGTTGCCCCTCGTGAACGCACAGAAAGACCAGCTTAATACCCAGGGCATTACCAACCTGCTGTGGGCCATTACGAAACTGGTGGACAACGGGCTGGAGCGGACACCGGGGCTCAACGAGGCCGTGGCCGCCCTGTTGCCCCTCGTGAACGCACAGAAAAACCAACTTAGTGCCCGGGACATTGCCAACCTGCTGTGGGCCATTACGAAACTGGTGGAAAACGGGCTGAAGCGGACACCAGGTCTCAACGAGGCCGTGGCCGCCCTGTTGCCTCTCGTGAACGCGCAGAAAGACCAATTTACTCCTCAGCATATCGCCAATCTGCTGTGGGCCATGGCGAAACTGGTGGACAACGGGCTGGAGCGGACACCAGGAGTCAACGAGGCCCTGGTCGCTCTGTTCCACCGGGTTAACACACAGAAAGGCCAATTTAATGTCCAGGATATCGCCAACCTGCTGTGGGCCATGGCGAAACTGGTGGACAACGAGCAGGAGTGGACACCAGGACTCAAAGAGGCCGTGGCCGCGCTGTTGCCCCACGTGAACGTGCAGAAAAACACATTTAATGCCCAGGGAATCGCCAACCTGCTGTGGGCCATGGCGAAACTGGTGGACAACGGGCAGGAGCGGACACCAGGGCTCAACGAGGCCGTGGCCGCACTGTTGACCCACGTGAACGTACAGAAAGACCAATTTAAAGCCCGGGATATCGCCAACCTGCTGTGGGCCATGGCGAAACTGGTGGACAGCGGGCAGGAGTCGACACCGGAGCTCAAAGAAGCTGTGGCCGCCCTGTTGCCCCACGTGAACGCACAAAAGGCTCACTTTAAACCACAGGGTATCACCAACCTGCTGTGGGCCATGGCGAAACTGGTGGACAACGGGCAGGAGAAGACAACAGCGCTTAACAAAACCGTGCTCGCACTGTTGCCCCGCGTGAAAATACAGAAAGACCAATTTATTCCTCAGCACATCGCCAACCTGCTGTGGTCCATGGCGAAACTGGTGGACAACGGGCAGGAGTCGACACCAGAAATCAACGAGGCCGTGACCGCACTGTTGCCCCACGTGAATACACTGAGAGCTACCTTTAAACCACAAGAGATTGCCAACCTGCTGTGGGCCATGGCGAAACTGGTGAACAACGGGCAGGAGCAGACACCAGCGCTCAACGAGGCTGTGGCCACGCTGTTGCCTCACGTGAACGCACAGAAAGACCAATTTATTCCTCAGCACATCGCCAGCCTGCTGTGGGCCATGGCAAAACTGGTGGATAACGGGCAGGAGTGGACACCAGAGTTCCAAGCGGCCTTGGCTGCACTGTTACCCCACGTGAGGGCACAGAAAGCTGACTTTAAACCACAGAGTATCGCCAACCTGCTGTGGGCCATGGCGAAACTGGGTGAACTCGTTGAGCTGAATGTGGTTACCTCTACATTCGAATCGCTTGTCTACCGAATCAGTGAAAACCCTCAGCTCTGCAGGCAAGTTATATCGATGTCTCTCTGGGGCGTAATGGTATGCTGTGCCAGGTTGTCTCTAGACTCCAATGCCAATAAAAATAACGTGCTTGAAAAGCACATGGATGACCTGTTGACTCGCCTGAAAAATACATCACCAGATAATGAAGAGGATCAAACCATCATTGCCATGGCCGCCAGTTGGCTTGGCAGAGCGTGTCCGTTCAACCCCCATTACCAGACAACCATTTCAAAACATCAGGCCGACTTCCGC
>NZ_JBLYZG010000175.1:0-1760 GCF_049310245.1 Endozoicomonas sp. ALB115
GAGCTGGACACCATTCGGGAGTTTATTACCGGCTCTGCCCTGACGTTGTGTATCGACCTGTTATTCACCGTCGTCTTTTTTGTGGTGATGTATTTTTACAGCCCAACGCTGACCTGGATTGTGTTGGGTTCCATTCCTTTTTATATCCTGCTCTCTTTGATCGTTACCCCGATTCTCCGTGCCCGACTGAATGAGAAGTTCAAGCGTGGCGCAGAAAATCAATCCTTCCTGGTGGAATCGGTCACTGGCATGGAAACCATCAAAAGCTCAGCGGTGGAGCCCCAGATGCAGCGGCACTGGGAAGATCAGTTAGCGGCTTATGTGTCTGCCTCCTTCAGGGCTATGAACCTTGGCAATATTGCCAGCCAGTTTGCCGGGTTAATCAATAAAGTCGTCACGGTGCTGACGTTATGGGTAGGGGCCACACTGGTCATTAATGGTGAGCTTACCGTTGGTATGCTGATTGCCTTTAATATGATTGCCGGTCGGGTAAGTGCCCCTATCCTGAAACTGGTACAGTTATGGCAGGACTTTCAACAGGCGGGAATTTCTGTTCAGCGATTGGGCGATGTACTGAATACCCCTACAGAACCGGGGCACGATCCGAACCGAACCACATTACCGGCATTGAAAGGTCAGGTGCGTTTAGAACACGTGACCTTCCGTTATCAGCCTGATCGACCGGCAGTGCTCAATGGTGTTTCCTTAACAGTTAATCCGGGAGAAATTATAGGTATTGTTGGCCGTTCCGGTTCCGGTAAAAGTACGCTGACTAAGCTGGTGCAGCGCTTGTATGTACCGGAGTCTGGTCGTCTATTGGTGGATGGTGTCGACCTGGCATTGGTAGAACCCGCCTGGCTACGCCGACAAGTGGGCGTGGTGCTGCAGGAAAACTTCCTGTTCAACCGCTCGGTGCGGGACAACATTGCCTTGGCCGACCCGAGTGCCTCCGTTGAACGGGTGATGGCAGCGGCGAAACTCTCTGGTGCCCATGATTTTATCCTGGAATTGCCCGAAGGTTACGACACCAATGTCGGTGAACAGGGCAGCTTCCTTTCCGGTGGTCAGAAACAGCGCATTGCCATTGCCCGTGCGTTGCTCACCAACCCGAAAATCCTGATCTTTGATGAAGCCACCAGTGCCCTGGATTATGAATCGGAACACATCATCCAGCAGAACATGAAAAAGATCAGCCAGGGACGCACGGTCTTTATTATTGCCCATCGTCTTTCCACGGTGCGGGATGCCAACCGTATTATCGTGATGGACAAAGGTCGTATTGTGGAAGAAGGCACTCATGATCAGTTGGTAAAACAGGGTGGTCATTACGCAAGGTTGAATGCCCATCAGCATGGATTACGGGAGACGGTGTAGATGAAGTCTCTGTTCTCAAAAGCCACCAAGGTGTTGCTCAGTCGAACGGAACGCTCGGAATCTCTGGATGACACCCGTCGTCAGTTTCTGCCAGCGGCACTGGAGGTGGAAGATACCCCAGCCAGTCCGGCAAGCCGGGTTATCGTTAAAGTGATTATCGCTTTGTTTGTCATCGCCATTCTCTGGGCCTGCTTTGGCAAAATCGATATTGTGGCCACAGCACAGGGAAAAATCATACCCGGTGAGCGGGTTAAAACCATTCAGCCGATGGTGATTGGTGAGGTGCAGGCGATTCATGTACACGAAGGCGATGAAGTCAAAGCAGGTGACCCACTGATCACTTTGGTAGGCACCGTCACTGAGGCGGAAAGCGTTCGGTTGCAACA
>NZ_JBLYZG010000176.1:0-1730 GCF_049310245.1 Endozoicomonas sp. ALB115
CTAGCTTTTCAACGATAGTCGGTTCGGTCCTCCAGTTGATGTTACTCAACCTTCAACCTGCCCATGGATAGATCGCCCGGTTTCGGGTCTACTCCCAGCGACTCGACGCCCTATTAAGACTCGATTTCTCTACGGCTCCCCTAGTCGGTTAACCTTGCCACTGAAAGTAAGTCGCTGACCCATTATACAAAAGGTACGCAGTCATCGGTGGTCAGTTGTCAGTTGTCGGTGGTCAGTTTTGCTCCGAGTGGTATTTTACTCTTGTGCAAATCTGCCAGTATTTCCGACGTTGACGACCGGGTAATCAGTCGCCGGTTGTCGCTTGCCTACCGGCAACTGACAACTGACAACTGACCACCGACTCCCACTGCTTGTACGTACACGGATTCAGGTTCTATTTCACTCCCCTCAACGGGGTTCTTTTCGCCTTTCCCTCACGGTACTGGTTCACTATCGGTCAGTCAGGAGTATTTAGCCTTGGAGGATGGTCCCCCCATGTTCAAACAGGATTTCACGTGTCCCGTCCTACTCGATTTCACAATGATTGGCCTTTCGTGTACGGGGCTATCACCCACTATGGCGACACTTTCCAGAGTCTTCCACTAAACCAAAAATTGCTTAAGGGCTGGTCCCCGTTCGCTCGCCGCTACTGGGGGAATCTCAATTGATTTCTTTTCCTCCGGGTACTTAGATGTTTCAGTTCCCCGGGTTCGCCTTCCAGACCCTATGTATTCAGGTAAGGAATAACGGCTTATGCCGTTGGGTTTCCCCATTCGGAAATTCCTGGATCACAGCTTGTTTATCAGCTCCCCAAGACTTATCGCAGATTACCACGTCCTTCATCGCCTCTGACTGCCAAGGCATCCACCGTGTACGCTTAGTCACTTGACCATATAACCCAAAACGATTTACCTTCGTAAATCGTTAGAGGCCAGTCAATATAACTACCTTTAACGATCAAATGAATTTCTTTTGAAATTCATCGCCATACACATTAGCTATTACCTTTCGGTAATTAACTTGAGAGTGTCTCAGCAAGAATTTTCATTAAACAACCGAAGTTGTCTAAATCAATTCAGCTTAATTTGGATTCCACATTGTTAAAGAACATTCTTTCGTTACGAAAGAAGAGCAAAATATGCTTAATGAATCAGTTTTCTGCTGTCTCTTACAAGTAAAAGACGAGAAATTGGTGGAGCTATGCGGGATCGAACCGCAGACCTCCTGCGTGCAAAGCAGGCGCTCTCCCAGCTGAGCTATAGCCCCCTATCTTTCCGTTGAACCAGGCTTTCATCTCTTGAAAGCTTGGTGGGTCTGGGCAGATTCGAACTGCCGACCTCACCCTTATCAGGGGTGCGCTCTAACCGACTGAGCTACAGACCCGGCATCTTAATCAAGATAACGGATTCATTAAACACACTTTTAAAGAACAAAGAAAATCAACTGCCCACTGGCTACTGCCAACTGACAACTGACAACTGACAACTGATTTATCAAACAATTCGTGTGAACGCTTATGGACGTCGGTTTTCGTTTAAGGAGGTGATCCAGCCCCAGGTTCCCCTAGGGCTACCTTGTTACGACTTCACCCCAGTCATGAATCACTCCGTGGTAACCGCTCTCCCGAAGGTTAAGCTAGCTACTTCTGGAGCAACCCACTCCCATGGTGTGACGGGCGGTGTGTACAAGGCCCGGGAACGTATTCACCGTGACATTCTGATTCACGATTA
>NZ_JBLYZG010000177.1:0-1725 GCF_049310245.1 Endozoicomonas sp. ALB115
CCCGGTCCGCATAAAGTTTCAGCAGTTTTTTGCCCTGCGGGCCTACCTGCGGCGGGTGGCTGTCGGTGACGGAGGCGGTGGGGGTCGCAACAGGTTGAGCGGTTTGACTCGGTACGATCGTTGGCGACGATGACTCCGCGTCGGTACAATCGTGAATGGCCGACGGGGTCGCCTCAGACGGGGTCGCCTCAAAGTGAGCTGTTGGTGTTTGGGTAGTGGATGTGGGTAGTGGCGAAGTGGATAGTGGTGAAGTGGATGGCTGTGAAGTGGATAGTAGCGAAGTGGATAGTTGAGGAGGCGATAAAAGCCGGGCCAGGGCCGAGGTGTCAGCCAGTCCCGGTTCAGCCAGGTGGCAGGGAATGGTGTCCTGATCCTGGAACACCGCCTCATAGTCTGCGGGGTTCTGGAATATCTTCAGGTAATCGATTGGAAAATATTCCCTGTCTTCCAGCTCTCCCATGTTGGCGATAAAGTGGGCCTGCTCAGCCCGGATGATCCGGTTGGTGGCCGCCACATCCCCGGGGTCCAGACTGGCTTGTGGCAGGGTAAACTCATCATCAGCGACGGTGGTATTGTGTATGGCCTGCAACAGGTGTCGGTTCGGCCGGGGCACCCTGAGATCGTTGTCCTGTGGCTCATGATCCAGGCTGTCTGCCAGCCCCTGGAGAAAGTCCCAAAACGGGGCCGATAAACCGGAAGGCTGGTGCAACAGGGCATTGACCGTGCTATCCATGCTCCGGGCGTTGAACCCCTGGAATATCTCTGACTCCGCCGTCTCTTCCATAGGAAAGCCGGTAGCCTTGATCATATTGAAACGGGCTTCACCGTACTGCGCATACATATTCAGGAACTGGTTGACCAGGTCAGCAATAATGGCCTCCCGGGCAGGATGCCCGACGGTCATGCCAGGCTGCATGGCTGGATCATGGCTGGCATCATATTGGATGCATTGCCGGGCAAGACTGCTGATGATCAGGAAGTTGTCCCTGAGCTGCCGGTCCATGGCCCGCAGGCCGTGTGCACAACACAGCAGCCGCTGCACCGGCCATTTAAGATAGATCCTGTCGTTGATTTCTATCTCTTCATAACTGCGTTCGATCATCTCCATTGCCCAGGCATTGTTATTTTCGATGTCGTTTATTTGCCGGGCATAGGCCTTATGGATTTGCTGTCCCCGGTCCGCATACAGTTTCAACAGCTTTCTGTCCTGTGGCCCCATCGGCTCCTGGTGGTTTTCAGTGACCGGGGATGAGGTGGGGGTCGCAACCGGCTCGGCGGGGGTACTGGATACCCGCCGGGCGGTGTCGGTTTCAGCATCGTCGGTGGCTGAGGACGATGGGCGTGTTGCGGTGTTGGTGGCTTGTGCGGCAGACGACGACGGTATTTTTAGCGATGTTGACGGTTTTTTCGTAATCTCTGATAAGTTTTCTGATGCCTCGGTGGCATCAATCGACGAACTCAACTCCGGTGAGATCCGGACCATTGTGCTGGATGACAGTGCCTGGGTGCTTGTCATCCCTGATGGCGTTACCGATACATCGGTGGTATTCATCGACGAACTCAGCTCTGGTGAGAACGGAGCCATAGTGTTGGATGACAATGCCTGAGTGCTTGCCATGCCTGACGGAGTCACAGACACATCGGTGGTATTCATCGACGAACTCAGCTCTGGTGAGAACGGAGCCGTAGTGTTGGATGACAATGTTTGAGTGCTTGCCATCCCGG
>NZ_JBLYZG010000178.1:0-1645 GCF_049310245.1 Endozoicomonas sp. ALB115
CGATACGTGGCTGGAAGAGCTATTTGGGGCTGTAGCACTGCTCTTTGAGACCAGGTGGGAGAGAGCCTCATGAAAATTGTCGTGTACAGTGGCCAGTGTTAATGCCTTGCTGGATAAGTTCACTGCCGCACAGGCAGCTTAGAAAGAGGGTTGCAGGACAATGGTTTTACAATGCTGGTTCACTGCCGCACAGGCAGCTTAGAAAGAGCTTGAGCAGGCCGGGGCTGTTATTACGGCGTTCACTGCCGCACAGGCAGCTTAGAAAAGCTGAAGCCAAGAGCCAGATGGTCGCGCAGCTGTTCACTGCCGCACAGGCAGCTTAGAAATGTGACCGAGAACTGGAAGCCTACGACCTCTAGTTCACTGCCGCACAGGCAGCTTAGAAATGGTTGGTTTTGGTGAGGCGGTTTCCGTTGGCGTTCACTGCCGCACAGGCAGCTTAGAAAAACTACCCAAAACGACAAGGCGACCAGGGCAAGTTCACTGCCGCACAGGCAGCTTAGAAAAATTTATCGGTATATCAGTCATTATATTTATAGTTCACTGCCGCACAGGCAGCTTAGAAAGAAAGCCAGAAAACGAATACGTAAGAAAACAGGTTCACTGCCGCACAGGCAGCTTAGAAAGTCTTGCAGCAAACAGTTTCCGTTTACTATGCGTTCACTGCCGCACAGGCAGCTTAGAAATTTATAGTAGGCGGATGAAATATTACCAGTTTGTTCACTGCCGCACAGGCAGCTTAGAAAACTGGGCAGCATCTTCATATGCTGCGTCCAGAGTTCACTGCCGCACAGGCAGCTTAGAAAGCCAAGCGATTAGTTGAAGAAGTTTTGTCAACGTTCACTGCCGCACAGGCAGCTTAGAAATAACAACAGCTTCGTGCGGACTGCGCCGCACAGTTCACTGCCGCACAGGCAGCTTAGAAATAACAACAGCTTCGTGCGGACTGCGCCGCACAGTTCACTGCCGCACAGGCAGCTTAGAAATGATGCAGGCTGTCGTCCACCGCATTGTGGTAGTTCACTGCCGCACAGGCAGCTTAGAAATAAGAAGACTTGTGATGCCGAACTGAACGAAAGTTCACTGCCGCACAGGCAGCTTAGAAAGGCCTGCTGTATTAACTGGTCGGCGTCGTCTTGTTCACTGCCGCACAGGCAGCTTAGAAAAGTTCCGGGTAACTGAGAACTTCGTGGTTATCGTTCACTGCCGCACAGGCAGCTTAGAAATTTGAGTGCTTCGGTCTTCGATTGCCTGATTCGTTCACTGCCGCACAGGCAGCTTAGAAAAATCCTGCAAAGAGATAAAAAATTATGCCAGCGTTCACTGCCGCACAGGCAGCTTAGAAACGTAAGAAAGGGCAGCAAATGATGGCACGGGGGGTCACTGCCGCACAGGCAGCTTAGAAATTGAGGTCGGCATCGCTCATGGCTTCCAGGCTGTTCACTGCCGCACAGGCAGCTTAGAAAAGGGTGCGCAGGATCACCAGGCGCTGGTCTTCGTTCACTGCCGCACAGGCAGCTTATAGACGCTGATATTCAAAACCAGGACTTTATTATCCGACCTTCACCACCCCTTGGTAACATTTTGATTTTAAACGATTAAATATCGTGCCAACCATATATTCGAATAGAATATATGCTTCAAA
>NZ_JBLYZG010000179.1:0-1595 GCF_049310245.1 Endozoicomonas sp. ALB115
GTTGTCCATCAGTTTCGCTATGGCCCACAGCAGGTTGGTGATTTCCTGTGGTTTAAAGCAAGCTTTTTGTGTCTTTACATGGGGCAACAGCACGGCCACAGCCTCTTTGAGTTCTGGAGTCTGCTCCTGACCGTTGTCCACCAGTTTCGCCAGGGCCCACAGCATGTTGGTGATATCCTGGACATTAAATTGGTCTTTCTGTGCGATCACCCGGGGCAACAGCGCGACCAGGGCTTCGTTGAGCCCCGGTGTTTGCTCAAGCCCGTTGTCCACCAGTTTCGCCATGGCCCACAGCAGGTTGGCGATATTCTGAGGGTTAAATTGGTCTTTCTGTGCCTGCACCTGGGGCAACAGCCCGGCCACGGCCTCTTTGAGCCCTGATGTTTGCTTCAGCCCATAGTCCACCAGTTTCGCCATGGCCCACAGCAGGTTGGCGATTCCCTGGGCAGTAAATTGGCCTTTCTGTGCGTTCACATGGGGTAACAGCGCCACCACCGCCTCTTTGAGCCCTGGTGTCCGCTCCAGCCCGTTTTCCACCAGTTTCGCCATAGCCGACAGCAGGTTGACAATGCCCTGGGGATTAACCTGGTTTTTCTGTGCGTTTACGAGGGGCAACAGGGCGGCCACGGCCTCTTTGAGCCCTGGTGTCCGCTTCAGCCCGTTGTCCACCAGTTTCGCCATGGCCCACAGCAGGTTGACAATAGCCTGGGCATTAAACAGGTCTTTCTGTGCGTTCACCTGGGGCAACAGCGCAGCCATGGCCTCGTTGAGCCCCGGTGTCCGCTCCTGTCCGCTGTCCACCAGTTTGGCCATGGTCCACAGCAGGTTGGTGATTTCCTGTGTGTTAAAGTTAGCTTTCTGAGTGTTCACCTTGGGCAACAACGCGGCCACGGCCTTGTTGAGCTTTGGTGTCTGCTCCAGCCCCTTGTCCACCAGTTTCGCCATGGCCCACAGCAGGTTGGCGATAGCCTGAGGAATAAATTGGTCTTTCTGTATGTTAACGTGAGGCAGTAGCACAGCTACGGCCTCCTTGAGCTCTGGTGTCCGCTCCAGCCCGCTGTCCACCAGTTTCGCCATGGCCCACAGCAGGTTAGAGATTTCCTGTGGGTTAAAGTTAGCTTTCTGTGCGTTCACCCGGGATAACAACGCGGCAACGGCCTCGTTGATCTCTGGTGTCCACTCCCCGTTGTCCACCAGTTTCGCCATGGCCCACAGCAGGTTGGCGATACCCTGGGGATTGAATTGGTCTTTCTGTACGTTCACAAGGGGCAACAGGGCGGCCACGGCCTTTTTGAACTCTGGTGTCTGCTTCTGCCCGTTGTCCACCAGTTTCGCCATGGCCCACAGCAGGCTGGTGATTCCCCGGGCATCAATATCCCGGGCTCCAGGTTTTTGGTAGCAGTTAAATATTATTGCATCAAGCAGAGTTGACAATAAGGCAGCTTGAGTGAACTGAACACGCTCATGCATGGGTTTATAAGGGGTAAAAACACCCGCTGAAGTAAATGAATGAAGAGTTGTCGTCAGGCTTCGCCAATCCCAACGCCGTGTTGGGGTAAAATTTTGCAGCATACGTATCAGCTGGCTTTGTTCCG
>NZ_JBLYZG010000180.1:0-1519 GCF_049310245.1 Endozoicomonas sp. ALB115
AATAATTCTTACGCTGCTTTGTCACTTTCTACCTCGTCATCAATGGTACTATTGTGCTTAACGAGGTGTCCTAAGTCATTAAACCACTTCAAAGTTCACTGGCCCAAACCCGATGACGAGCTGATAACCTTAACGGGCCAGCAGCTCAATTGGTTGCTGGATGGCTACAATCTTAATGCCATGAAATCACTCATTGATACCGTCAGTCATCAGCCAAAATCCGCCTTGAGTTTACTGGTCGGAAATGCTGGAACAGCCTTGGATCTGGAGGCCTTGCTTGAGGCCATCCAGACCATCAACGGTGTCATTCTTGAAAAAGACAGCGCCCTTCTTGAAAAAGACAATGCTCTTCTTGAGAAAGACGACATTATCCAGAAAAAGTCCATCGTCATAGAAGAACAGAAAAAACGCATTGCCATTCTGGAAGAATACCTGCGTCTGGAACGTGCCCGCCTCTATGGCCACAGTTCTGAAAAGTTCAGTGGCCAGGGCGAAATCTTCAATGAAGCGGAGTTAGCCGATTGTGGTGCTGACCCGGCTGAAGAAGACGCCCTGAATGAGGAAGAACCGGAAACAGGGGAAAGCCCAAAGCCCCGCAAGAAACGCAAGGGACGTACACCGCTGTCACCGGCACTGCCGAGGGTGCAGGAACGTATTGAGCTGCCCCCGGAAGAGAAGCAGGGTGCTATTGAGACCTTCTTCACCAAAGTCCGGGAAGAGCTGGATATCATTCCAGCCCGGGTTCAGGTGAAAGAGATTCTGCAAGAGAAAGCGGTATTTCTTGAGAAAGCTGAGCCGGGAGAGGCATCGCAGGAAAAACGCGTTATCAAGGCGGCGGAGCTACCCAAACATCCCATTCCCAAATCCGCAGTGACCGTCAGCATGCTGGCCTGGATCATCATTGCCAAATATTGCGACGCCTGGCCGGCCGCACCCTGCCATTGTACCGGCAGGAAAAAATACTGGCACGCTATGGCGGCTCCATTACCCGGACGACCATGGCCAACTGGCTGATCCGGTTGTCCCTGCAACTGCAGCCCCTGATCAACCTGATGGCAGACCATCAGCGGGCCGGGCACATCATGAATGCTGATGAAACCCGGATCCAGGTACTCAAGGAACTCAGTAAGGCCATCCACTCGGATAAGTACATGTGGGTGACCCTGGGTGGCCCACCGGGGCAACCGGCGGTGTTGTTCCATTACGATCCTTCCCGGGGCAAGGAGGTTCCCCTGCGCCTGTTCGAAGGGTTCAGCGGTTACCTGCAAACTGACGGCTATGCCAGTTACAGTGCTGTGTGCAAGCAAGAAGGCATTACCCAGGTTGGCTGTTTTGACCATGTGCGCCGCAAGTTCACCGATGCCAAAAAAGGCGAAGCCAAACCGGGCAAAAAGGTGAACAACAGCAAAGTCAGCAAGGCTGATGTTGCGCTGGCCAAAATCCGCAAGCTGTACGCCATCGAAGAAGGTGTCAGGGGGGCACCTGCAGCGGAAAAACTGGCTCGCCGTCAACAGGAGAG
>NZ_JBLYZG010000181.1:0-1491 GCF_049310245.1 Endozoicomonas sp. ALB115
TTTTCATGTCGCAAATATTACAGAAATACTAAACACCTGTAAATACTTAAGACTTCCGGTTCTGCAAGCCCTCTACGGGCTTGTTGCTTATATCACCGCCCGCATTGGGCGATGCTTTACGCAGGTTTTGGTAAAGTTCATCACTGAAGATTTGCCGACACTGCCATTGAACCCGGCCGACAGGGTGCCGCTGCTCCAGGACTCTTGCCAGATTATTCACCAACTTGCGAAATCGCTCCAGGATTTTATCAGGATCAGTAACAATCCACTTGGTGGAATTAGAAACGATTTGCCATAACGTCTCGTAACGTATGATCTTGAGTTCGGCCTCAGACAGCAGGTTTTCCCGATAAAATTTCCCGGCGGCTATTATTGGAAAAAGGCTTCTACTCACCCTGAATCCCCAGCCAGCGAAATTAATTCGTGAGCCATTCGCAATCAGCAGGCAATGTACCAGTGGGTTATATAAAGAGCTGAGACGACCTAGCAATATTACCGGGACAAATACTTTCTTTTTTAACAGTGCTCTGCAGATCTTGCCTTGTGCGGCAAAGGTGGTTCGCATTAACTTCCGGGAACGATTCTTGCCAATATGGTGCCGGAAAAAATCATCAATATCTGGATACTTGTAATCTTTACAATCTTGATAGGTAAAAACGGGATTATAAGTCAATTGATCCATGAGTGTTGTCGGTAAGCCGATGCTGTCAATCAATTCATCATCTATTTCTGACAGCATGGTAACGGCTTTGTCGGCTTCCAGATTAACAATGGCCTGCTTGATACTTTCCATATTTATGGGTTGAGGTGTATTTGCTACAGCAGTCACACTTTCGGGGATATTGTTCATCAATAGCTGCAAGAAGCGCTTATAGCCTGCGTGAGCCAGCAAATTACAGAGTTTGCGTTCTTCGTCAAGGGATCGGGTGTAGCGAGTAAATACTCGGGCGTTGTCTGCTATTTTTTTGAGCAGAGTACCATTAAGTTCCACCGGTGGCAGCAATCCCCCCCGAAAGCTGTCGTACAGAAAAATAACAATGGGCTTTGGCATTTGACCAGCATCATCATCGAACTCAAGGAGTAAAATTTTCTCCATAAACTTGGCAATATTAATAAAACACTGCTCCCTTCTGAAATCCAGCAGGTATCCGCAATGGGTCTGGTCAAAGTTATATGGGCAGATGATCTCCGGGTAGTCGTTAGCATTCTCAACCTTTTGCAATAATGGCTGATGCAGTAAATAACCATCAAGACTGACATGGCCTGAGGAACAAGCCACGAATAATGATTCATCCCGGCATTCCATTGTTTTCTCTTTCAATGTGGCAAAGTCGGTAATTTTTTTTAAGCCTGCCTCAATCGTTTCGCCTTTTTTGTCAGTCGAGCCGTCCCGTTTATATGCCAATGGCACTGACTTAAGCTCACTTCCCTTGGTATTTCTTGAGTCTGCGTGCTTGTGATCTTGGATGTTGGAGCCTTTTATGCGGTTTT
>NZ_JBLYZG010000182.1:0-1426 GCF_049310245.1 Endozoicomonas sp. ALB115
TATCCATAATTATATTTCATTAATTCATGAAAATATAAAAAGCAGACTGCTGTTTTGTTCAGAAGTTCATTTTGCTGAAACGTTTATAAACGTAAACAGCTGGGGAAATACATCTACTCCTGATGCCACCAATCCATTATTTTCAAATCCTCCGGGGCGAGGTGTATGGGCAACAAGTGTTCAACGCTGGCATTCTTTACCGGAATGTGAAAGAGGTTCTTGAGTCATGATGGGAGGAAGGCAATTACTGGCTATTTGTTTTCTTCCTTTTTTCGGGTTTACCGGTTTGCTCCTCTGAATGTTCTTCTGCTGTTAAGTAACCTTGATCTGAGGGTTGCCTGCCTTTATCAGCAGTAACGTATGCCTCATCTGCCCACCTTCTTTTAAGTGATACAGAGCCATGGCGTTGTGACGAGATGTCTACCCTGGCCTTTATTTGATCAATACATCGTTTCATTGAATTCCGGTTCCAAAGCATGTTAATCGGGATTTCAATGACCTCAAATCCTGCTTTTTGCAACAGTGCGATTTTAAGCAGAGTCGAACCCTTCCTTGTGTTGAAATCACCACCCACATAATGAGAGGGTCCCTGAATTTCAATTACCATGTTGTGATCTGGCAGTAGCAGGTCAACTGGAGATAATGAATTCAGACTCTTTTCTTCTTCAATCCTCAAAGATGGAATGCATGACTGGAGTTGATTGCGAAAGTCGGATTGACGTTTTGAAACGATCGCATGGTAATGGGTGACGAACGGACATGGTCTCCCAAGCCAACTTGCGGCCATCGCGATGGTGTGTTGATCCTCTTCATTGTCCGGGGATGTGTTTTCCAGACGAATAAACAGGTCATGCATGTGCTTTTCCAGCACGTTACCTTTACTGGTATTTGGAACCAGAGATAACCTGGCACAGCATACCATTACTCCCCAAAGGGACATCAATATCGCTTGCTGAGAGAACTGAGGGTTGCCACTGATTTGGTCGACAAGCGTTTTGAACGTGGAGGTTAACACGTCCAGCTCAATGAGTTCGCCCAGTTTCGCCATGGCCCACAGCAGGTTGGCGATATCCTGGGCATTACATTGGTTTTTTTGTGCCTTCACGTGAGGCAACAGCGCCGTCACGGCCACATTGAACTCTGGTGTCTGCTCCTGCCCATGGTCCACCAGTTTCGCCATGGCCCACAGCAGGTTGGCGATCTCCTGTGGTGTTAAGTCAGCTTTCTGTGCGTTCACGCGAGGCAACAGTTCGGCCACGGCCTCGCTGAGCTCTGGTGTCCGCTGCTGCCCGTTGTCCATCAGTTTCGCCATGGCCCAGAGCAGGTTGGCGACACCCTGGGCATTAAATTGGTCTTTCTGAGTGTTCACGTGGGGCAACAGTGCGGTCACAGCCTCTTTGAGACCCGGTGTCTGCTCCTGCCCGTT
>NZ_JBLYZG010000183.1:0-1323 GCF_049310245.1 Endozoicomonas sp. ALB115
TAATAGCAGGGCTATTGCGAGGAATTCCAACGAAGATCCAGCTGTTCAAAATGGCTGCGCAGTTCATATTTAGAAGGTGGAATTGGTATAAGCACCATAGACCGCAGGATGCCGATACAACTTTCTGACTGGGGTTTCCTTCCATGTTGTGCCTCGTGGTGAAGCGTACCCCTGCTCATTGAGCCATAAGTAGTTAACCAAATGAAATCATATATTTCTGACTAAGTTGTCAGTCACTCCCGGCAACTGCTCCTGCGTTGCTCTATCTCCTGCATCCATGCAGTCGTGCGGCGTTGCAACTCCGGTCACATAGCTACGGCTATGCTCCCTACGTTGCGCCTTGCATAGCAACTGCCCACTTAGCCAGAAATATACGATTCCATTTGGCCAACTACTTACGGCAATTTTCCTGTCCGAAATGCCTGCCATTCTCTTCTGAATAACCTGCCTTACAATGTCGGCATTATCATTGAGTACATAGTCCTGCCTGTCATGATCGAAAGTGATCCACCAAGGAAGTCTGGGAGCCTGTTTTTCACCTTCGATTGCCCTACGGTGCTTCTCGCCTTTCGTCTCAAGCAGGCGACAGGATTTATTCTCTGATTCTGAGTATGCCAGTGAGGCTAGGAGGCTGTCCGAGAATAGACTGCCCTACTGCGGTGGCAGCAAATTGGTCTAAAAATTCCGTTTTGTTCGGCAAATAGCCCCGCTATTCACCTCACAAAACGAAATTTTTATCCTCAATTTTCTGCCATCCTCGCTACGGGCGCTATTCTCGGACAGCCTCCTAGGAGGCTGACCGAGAATAGGCTTATGTTATCATAAGCCTCAAAATCAAATGACTTATGCCAAATGCCACAGCCAAAGTTTAAGGATAGTCCCGTTGAGGTTGATCAGCACCTGCTGTTTCCAACCAACATTTTTGATCTGCTCCCCACCGATCATGACTGCTTTGTTTACGAGAGCCTCTTCCAAAGCATCGATACATCGGAAGTTGAAAAAAAGTATCATCATCTTGGGCAACATGCCTATCCGCCAAAACTGATTGTTTCAATTCTGATCTACGCCTACAGCCACGGTGTTTTTAGCTCCCGCCAAATTGAACGGCGCTGTCGGCAGGATCTGGCATTTATGTACATTTCACAGATGAACTGCCCGAACTTCAGGGTGCTGGGTGATTTTCGTAAAAATAACCTGTCGTTTTTTCATGACTGTTTCAAACAGTCCGTTAAGGCTATGTTTGTTTTAAAGGTTGATAGGTCTAAACTGTCGTGATCCCCTGCAATGGGAGGCTACGTTATGAAGCCCCAACAGTTTCAAGAT
>NZ_JBLYZG010000184.1:0-1309 GCF_049310245.1 Endozoicomonas sp. ALB115
CCAATGGCACTGACTTAAGCTCACTTCCCTTGGTATTTCTTGAGTCTGCGTGCTTGTGATCTTGGATGTTGGAGCCTTTTATGCGGTTTTGGTCGTTTCTTAACGGCCCTTGGCTCCGACCGGCCTGGTCGATTCCCAACAACATGCTGCCCTATGATGTCCATCATATTAATGATCTTCTGTTCCAGCCAATCACCCGATGCTCCCAGTAACGTCTGAAGGAATGACGCCAGTGTTTCCTGAGCCGTTTTAAAGCTCAATTCCCGTGGAGTCTTGTCAATGTGCTTTGCTGTTTTCCCCATCAGTGCCCGTATCAGGTTGTATACCAGAAAGTTGATGGATATTTCTTTTCTCACCATTTCCGGACTTTTACAGCGCAGCATATCCATTTTCATGGTCGTTTTGATCACATCAAAATCTATCTCGACGTGCCAGCGTTTCAGATACAGCGCAATGATTTCTGTCCGGGAATACTCCTCAACATCCAGTAAAGTGGTGATGATGGTGCGACGTTTGTTCTTGACAGCACGGATTACCAGCTCTGCTGGCATCTGATCATAAAGCTCCTGACTCATCCACTCAGGTCGGACGGGTCTTGTTAATTTGAATAATCCATCCTTGCTACCCAGCTTTTGATCGCATTTCCGGAAATCAATATGGCGGGCACCATTTTTCTCGAAAACCACGTCAGCCTTGGCCTGTAACAGCAAAGCCAACAGGAAGTAGTTCTCAAAATTCGCATCACCTAACAGGATGTCGCCATCCTGCAGATGGGAGAACAATTTCCTGAGCAAAGCTTGTTCCCCGGTTTCTTTCCCTTCGTAGGCAGCCACAGCAAAATTAAGCAATGCGCCACTGCCAAGAGAGATCAAAACGAGGATTCTGAGAATCGGGAAACCAAGCCCTTTTTTTGGGTGCCAGGCTGAGGATATTCTTTCTGATTTTTCTCAGTGTCAGGCATCAACAATGTTGAACCATCAGTAAGCAGTACACGACGTTGATGCCATAGCCACGATTCTGGCGAGGCGCGATCAAGGTTATTGCCTGATGTGCGCAGCAAGCCTCTTATGGATGCTTCAGTCAATCGTTGCCTCGCCTTGCAATAGGCGCTGGTGTCAGTGTTGGGCACCTTATTCTTCTTGCCCTTGACGACCTGATCTCTCGCGTCATCAATGAGGGCGTGGCGACATGATTTAGTGTCACTGGCCACCTGTCGCATGAACAAGGTTAACGTTTTGATGGGTGGAAAATCCCGTACCCTGCAGCTGGGGTAACAACTCTGAAAAGAGTTAAGGTCATCAGAGGTAAT
>NZ_JBLYZG010000185.1:0-1298 GCF_049310245.1 Endozoicomonas sp. ALB115
ATCGGTTTGAAGGAAAGACAATGGACGATCATGCAGATTTTGGGCAATTTTTACGAGTCGGTGTATTCCTGATAGGGGTGGTGAAAGGCAGTTCCTAACCAAATGAAATTATATTTTCTGGCTACTTATGATTTCGTTTGTAGTAATGCCATCAGCATACCGGCCAGCCAGTTGAACTGGTTTTCCTTTCGGTTGAGCATCCACTCATCATGAATTGTCCATTTAGCCCTGGCGTCCACCGCCGCTGCAAAATGGGGTTTCCGTAGCAGGAACCTTCTTATTATTTTTTTGTCCAAAATTTCCTGACACCGGCATTCATAAATCAGGCATGGATGATCAAATGGACAAAACAATAAATGAAGTTATCAATTATCACTCCTTGCCAAGTCAAACAGTAACCCACTCTTTACCACACCAGGTGGGAAACATAAGGAAAATATCGGATTTTTCCGATGGACAGGCAAAGCTTCAGCAATCTTCAGCAAAGCGATCAAGATTAATTGAACCTCAAAAAGTCCCAATGCCTGATTTAGGACAAAGGCCTGCCGCTGCCTGTCAAGTTACCTCTCACTTTCAAAGCGATCACTCCACCGCCCGCTCAACGGATCAGGAAGCGGCCCATCAGAGCCTGAGCACCGGTGAGTTCTATTTTGCCAATACTCCGTTAACCCAACAGCGAATTATTGATCAATTACGCCATGAACAGCCTGCAACCTATTGCATTCGCGCGCTGGATGATCTGGAAAAACAGGGCCTGATGCAACAAACCTGGCTAGAGGGCGGCCAATTAAAAAAAGCGGAAGGCCGACTGTTTACGGATGAGCCGATGACCCTGGTGTTTGACCTGACCGCCATGACACCCGGTGATATTGCCAGCTTTAATGACCTCCTTCAGGTGTGCCCCAAGTGTAACGATAAACCACTGGGCGACCAAATCCGGCGGGTATTTCTGGTCAACCACGGGATGCTGGACGGAAGTAAGCCCGCCAACCCCGACCTCTGGCGCAGATTAGGACAAATGCCGGAAAAGGCCGTACCAGAAGCCGACTGCTATATTGCTGATTCGGTGACCGATGAAACCTTGCTGGCACAAAAAACCACGGAAGATATACCGGCCAATGCCCTCCGCGTCACCATCAACTTTGCCACCACCGACAACTGGTACCATCAACTGTTTGGTGGTATCACCCTCAATGATCGGGGTCGCCTGGTTTTTTCTGAAGGGGCTTTGGCCAACCTGAAAGAGAATACCCACCTTGTGCTTAACAATGCACCCTGGGAAGACACTGGCTTCCAGG
>NZ_JBLYZG010000186.1:0-1260 GCF_049310245.1 Endozoicomonas sp. ALB115
TACCACTGGTGATATTGGCGGCAGTGGCGGTAAGGTCTCTGCCTGCTGTGATTTCTACATCGCTGGCAAATTATTGGGTGTCCTTGATTTTGGACGAGAACTATCTAGAGTTGTCACATTCTTATCCAAAGTTTCAATTTTGGGGTAAAGGATAAGTTTCACATGCTTTTTCATATGCTCTAGAGGTGTCAAGGCCATCAGAAATCAATTTCTTATTTAATTCGACTCTTTTCTGTGCATTATCGTCAAATGGTGATCTCAATAAAATGGCTTTGTGTTCTTTGGCTCTCATTTCTCCCCAGTTTTTGTCTAATACGCTCAGTAACTCTACCTCTTTATCGAATACAGTCCTTCGCTGATCACGGTCGTCAGTATTAGAGGTTGCAGAATATGCGATATGTGAAACTACCCTTTTAAAAAACCAGTAAAGGAAAGTATCTACCTTCTGGGTTTTTAAACGTTCAAATTCGATACCTCTTTCTACGCTCACAAAAAATATATCCTCACCACATAATTCTAGAAATGGGGAGCCATCTGAAGATGCTTTGCTATGGAGGACTAAAAGCTCGAATGGTGCATCAATCATTGCGCCATATGTCATAATGGTTTCTTGTAAACTTTGAAGTGTTACTTTCATCTCTAGTTAACCTTTCGGATATAGCCGTTATGGAGGAGCCAATCCACATTAACTCGCTCAGAAAAGTTAGGTAGAATTTGAACTCCGCCCCCCGGTTGACCAAAGGCTGGAGCTATTTTACCTTGTATGACAGGCATTGGTCTCATCACTTCATAGACATTATATGGTTCAGCTAGACTTCCAGGTGCCAATGCCCTCTGTTCGGAAGGAATACCCTCAGGAGATAGAAAACTGCCATCAGGCTTGCCAAATCTATCTATTCTAGTCCCAATGTCCAACGTTGCTTTTGCTGGAGTCTCTGCAAAACCAAGTTCTTCTGGCCAATCCCAGTCACCGTTTTCTTTTCTATATCTATCATAATACGATGCACCTCCTGCTTCTGCATCAGCATAGCCGGGGATTTCATGAGGGTTCTTTGCCTTATTATTTTCAGCTACGGAATCAATTTTGTTTCCAGATTTCTTTACTGCATCCCCCATTTTATCTAACGACTTCTTACCAACATCCACTCCAACCTTGGCAAGTTTCACACCCAATGGCACTGACTTAATGCCTAATCCCTTGATAATTCAAGGCTTACTCGGAAAGAAGCGACTATAAAAAGTCATCATCATCAATATTTC
>NZ_JBLYZG010000187.1:0-1252 GCF_049310245.1 Endozoicomonas sp. ALB115
CACCATTACCGTTGCCAGTCTCACCTCCGCTGCCATCACCACCGCCCGGGAGAGCCGTCAGTAACGACGCAAAGCTTGAGGCCGGGATAGCATAGCCACCGTCAGAAGGTTGCACATAGCTGATGGCTTTCTCACCACCAAGGAAGTGATCTTTCACCCGCAGCTGTTGCTTCAGATCATTATCCAGAAGCATGACCAGATCATTGCCATCCTTATGGAAGCTGATCCGGTCACGGCTGATACCGCCATTGAAAAGCACCCAGTCGGTACCGCCACCCGTGGCATCAATGGTATCTACACCGTCTCCGGCCTGATAATAGTAGTGGTCATCACCGACACCACCATTCAGGGTGTCGTTGCCATCTTCGCCGTTTAGAACGTCATTTCCAGCACCGCCGGCAAGGACATCATCACCAGACCCCTGACCAGAACCATTACCACCCATCAGGCGATCGTTTCCATCACTACCTTCCAGCCGGTCATTGCCGGACATTCCGAACAGGGTGTCATCACCACCTTCACCCAGAACCTTATCATTGTTTGCACTACCAACCAGACGATCACCGTCGTTAGTGCCTTTCACCACTGAAGCAAAGTCCGGATCACTGCCCCCGGCAACCAGCTGATTGATCTTGTTGGTGGTGATCATAAAGCCACCATCTGGCTGTACACCATCCAGTGCCCAGTCACCGCCAAGGAAGTGGTTCTTTATGCGGATGGACTGACCTGTCTGATCTTTCATGGCAATCAGCAGGTCATCCCCATCACGGCTGAAGTCCAAAGACTCCGGGGTTGCACCACCCTGAAGCAACAACAGTCCTTGTCCGCCACGGTTATCAATAACATCCGCGCCATCACCCACAGCCCAGACGTAAGTGTCCCGACCCGCGCCGCCTATCAAGGTGTCGTTGCCGCCCTCTCCACGAAGCTGGTCATTACCATCACCACCGAATAAACGATCATCACCGCTTTCACCGTCCAGGTAATCATCACCGGCATCGCCATGAATCACATCATTACCGGCACGTCCCCAGACTTTATCGTCTCCGGCACCGGCATGGATTTCATCATGATGATCACGGTAGCCAATCATGGTCTGATCGCTACCGTCAGTTCCATAAGTTACTACCTGCTCTTCAAGGTCGGCATCGGATAAGATGGTGCCATCGGCAAACTCAAAACTATTGATTTTGAAGTGCTCGGTAGGCTCCCGGAACCAATTCTCAATGGTGATCTGGTCACTGCCGTTACT
>NZ_JBLYZG010000189.1:0-1196 GCF_049310245.1 Endozoicomonas sp. ALB115
CGTTATTGAAGACAGTGCCGGCATCGATACCCTGATCTTTGAAGACCTGAACGACGATGATGTGTTACTTCGTCGACAGGGCGATGATCTGCTCATTACCCGTCACGCTGACAGTAATGACAGTGTTCGTATCCTCAACCACTTTACCGACCAGACCGGTGCTGTCAGCCTTCGTGCCATTAATGTCATCACATTTGCCAACGGAACCCGCTGGAATACAGACGACATTCTGGTTCAGTCGGTCAAAGGCACTGAAGCCAATGATCAGATTCTGGCTCACGCTGAGAATGACATGATCACGGCACTGAGTGGTGATGATGTGGTTCATGGTCAGGGAGGCCATGATCAGATTGATGGTGGTCACGGATCCGATACGCTTTACGGTGAGACCGGCCGGGATGTTCTGTTGGGTGGTCAGGGCGATGACCGTCTGGAAGGCGGGGACGACGATGACCGCCTGGAAGGTGGTGAAGGTGTCGATACCCTGTTAGGCGAGGACGGTAGCGATCAACTTTTCGGTGGTGACCAGAATGATGACCTCAGTGGCGGTGGTGGCAATGACCAGCTCTTTGGGGACAGCGGCAACGACACGCTGAACGGTGACTGGGGTGATGACACCCTGCATGGTGGCTCAGGCGATGATGAGCTGACCGATCTCACCGGCAATAACACCCTGTATGGTGGAGAGGGGAATGACAAATTGTCTGGTCGTGGGCACCTGTTTGGTAATGAAGGTGACGACACTCTGAAAGGCAGTGGTCTTTTAGCAGGTGGTGAAGGTCATGATGTCATTACCGGGCAAAGTGGCAGCACCCTGAAAGGTGACGCCGGTAACGATACCCTGATCGTTGACAGCCAGCCCTGGGAGCGCGGTGTGCTTAGTACACTGGAAGGTGGTGCAGGTGATGACACTCTATATGGTGGCTTTACCGATGATGAGTACCTTTTCAATCTGGGTGACGGTGCTGACCGGGTGATTGAACGGCGCTTGGGCGAAGCCTATAGCAATTACAACGCCTCTTTTGATGTGCTTCGTTTTGGTGAAGGCATTGCCGCCATTGATCTTTCCTATGCCCGTCGAGGGGATCATATGGTCATCAGCCAAAGTAACGGCAGTGACCAGATCACCATTGAGAATTGGTTCCGGGAGCCTACCGAGCACTTCAAAATCAATAGTTTTGAGTTTGCCGATGGCA
>NZ_JBLYZG010000190.1:0-1191 GCF_049310245.1 Endozoicomonas sp. ALB115
CGCCAGGGCGGTAGCATGAGGTGCACATATGTACTATTAACATACCTCCGGTATAGCCAGAGGTACGACAATGGCCAACTACACACCAATGGTCGTCAGGATTCAATCGCTAACTGAGCCTCGTAGCGATATACACGTTACATACCCTCTTCCAGAAGTCTTATTTATCGTTTATGTCAGTATTTTGAGTGGTTACACCACATGGCAAGGCATGGAGCGGTTCGCTAAATACAACCGACGCTGGTTTCGTCAGTTTTTTCCTTATAAATTTGGCTTCCCTACCCATCACACTATTGCAACAGTATGCAAGCTGCTTGACCCAGAAGCTTTTACGCAGTTATTTATCGATTGGGTAAGCGACACAATATCTGAGATAAATGCTCGTAAAATGGGGCCTCATCCAGAAAAAAACGACAATGTCATAGCTATTGACGGCAAGGCTCTGCGTGGCTCACGTCCAGCTAAAGGCAAGAAGTTGGTCCATATGGTCAGTGCTTACAGTTCAGAACTTAAGCTTATATTAGGTTTTACCCCCGTTGATAAGAAGTCCAATGAGATTACTGCCATTCCCGAAGTTATCGATGTGCTTTTTCTCGAAGGAGCCTTGATTACCAGTGATGCCATGGGGTGTCAGAAAAATATTTGCAAAAAAATCATTGATAAAAAAGCTGATTACCTGCTCTGCGCCAAGGACAATCAGCCGACTCTGAGCAGTAATATCGAAGCATATTTTTCAAAGTACATTGAAGAACACCCGGATGATCCGGAACCTGCTGATGACGAACCAGCCTTTGCAGAATCGATGGAGAAAAATCGGGGGCGTCAAGAACACCGGCGTTGTTGGGTTTTTAACGACATTGAGGATATAGACCCCAAGCATGAGTGGCCTGGCCTTAAGCAGTTTTCGGTTATCCAGAGAGACAGATTGGTTGGTAAAAAACAAACAACTGAATTGCATTTTTATATAGAGAGCCGAGAGATGACAGCCTCCAGTGTGCTGGCAGCAGTACGCAATCATTGGAGTATAGAAAATGGACAACACTTGTCACTGGATGTCAGCTTTCAAGAAGATGCCTCTAAAATCCATGAGCGAACAGCGGCAAAGAACGTTGCGACTGTAAGGCGGTGGTGTTTTAATGTACACAAACAAAGTAGCCGGTTTGAGAAAGAGAGTATGTCAGGCCGGATTGA
>NZ_JBLYZG010000191.1:0-1183 GCF_049310245.1 Endozoicomonas sp. ALB115
GAAATATGAAACCGTCGGCCAGTACTTTGGCTCGTCTTCCTGCAAAACTCAGTGAACGGTGGGAACAGTATCTTGAACCTTTTGAGTATATTCTGGCAGACAACTTTCAGGTTCCAGCCAATGCTGTGACGGTAGCGGCCTCTCTTGATGGTGTAATGCTGCCTATGAAGGACGGAAAGCGTCAGGAAAAACGGGACAAGGGAGCAGCTGAAGGCAAGCGTACCAGAGGCCCTGCGGGTTGTCAGGAAGCCAGTTGTGGGACGCTGTCGTTTTATGATGATCTGGGTAATCGTCTATCCACCATAAGGATGGGGCGAATGCCCGAGAGCAAGAAGGAGACATTGAAACAGTCCATCAAAAATCACCTGAATAAGGTCCTTGAACAAAAGCCGGGTCTGACATTGGTGAAAGTCGCAGATGGAGCCAAAGACAACTGGACATATCTCTCCAGCGATTTACCTGAAGGTCATGAAATTATCGACTTTTACCATGCGGCAGAGCACCTGAAGAAAGCCTTTGATCTGTCGTACGGTGAAAATAGTCCAAAGGCTAAAGAGAAGTTCAAAACGTACCGGCATATTCTGAAAGAAGAAACTGGCGGAATTGATAAAGTCATCAAGGCCCTGGCTTACCAACACAAAAAACACCCGCGCCGATCCAAGCTTAAGACCGAACTGGAATACTTCAGAAAAAATAGCCTACGGATGAAGTACGTAGAGCATTTGTCAAAAAGTCTTCCCATCGGCTCCGGAGTGATTGAAGCAGCATGCAAAACACTGGTTACTCAGCGCATGAAATGTTCGGGAATGCGGTGGAGAAATCCGGGAGGCCAAGGGATTCTAACGCTCAGGTCTTTAATCCAGAGCGACTGGTTTGATAAGGGCTGGCGGCTTCTGTCGGTCACCTATCGAGCCAAGATCAGCGGTCATAACGGCAATGTCATCCCATTTCCTAATAAAGTAGATCCATAGTACTTGTCAGTATGAGACTTTCACCCAATTGGATTACCTGGTACCGCTATTGGTGGAATGATAGGTGGTGTCTCAGCTTTCACTGGCGCATTAGCAACTGGATCGAGTATTACTGATGCGGTAATTGCAGGCAGTTTGGGGGCTGCTGCTGGCGCAGCAACGGGGCTCTTCGGTGGAGTAGGTATTGGTACGTCTGCTTTTATTGGTGGTGG
>NZ_JBLYZG010000192.1:0-1166 GCF_049310245.1 Endozoicomonas sp. ALB115
CATCAGCAGGCGTCTTTACCGCCAGTCAGATGTAGGTTCTCCCACAGGGGACTTTCACCCCATCAGTTCATGCCCATGCCGGGCGTACCAAGTGCATCGTAGGGACGCCTTCGGTGCCCCACATGCAGGCGTTAGGTTTCTCATCAAATTTCAACAACAAACTCAATAAGGAGTTGTAATGAGTGGTAAAGAAGTAGAAAAATTTGGGACGGCATATGAGTATGCTGGATTTTGGGTAAGATTTGGAGCATCAATTATTGATTCGCTAATAATATTTGGTGTGACATTGCCATGGCTGATGATGATATATGGGGAACAATATTTTTATTCAGAGGACTTCATTCAGGGAGGTTCTGATTTTTTACTATCATATGTGATGCCCTTTGTGGCGACTGTACTTTTCTGGGTGTATAAGTCTGCAACACCCGGAAAAATGGCAATAAAAGCTATTGTCGTTGATGAAAAGACTGGTAACAAACCGACCATACAGCAGTCAGTGATTAGATATATTGGTTATTTTCTATCCATGCTTCCAATTTTCCTTGGTTTCTTTTGGGTTGCTTGGGATGGGAAAAAGCAGGGGTGGCATGATAAACTTGCTGGCACGGTTGTAATCCGTCCTAAAAATAGGGGTGTTGAAAACGTAGAGTTTTCTGGCAACTGAAAATTAAAATAATTGAAAGGTATCGTAGTGGTTATTCTTGAAATTTTAATTGCACTAGCAATTTGGTTTGCAACTGGTCATGCAATAGAAAAAGTATATACAAAAGCTGGATTTGTTGATGCCCCAAAATTTGTATTCTGGGTTCCAGGCTTAAATCTTGCTTTCTTAGTGTATTTGGCTTTTGCAGAATGGCCATCGTATAGAGAGAATTAAAACATGGTATATCTTCTTTTAATTGCTATATGGGCTTTAATTGGTTTCAGCGGGTGGAAGGTCTTTTCACGAGCTGGTTTCAAAGGCTACATTGGCTTGCTTTTCTTGGTGCCTCTGATTAACTTTTTTGCTCTTTTATATCTTGCTCATAAGGATTGGCCGGTAGCAAAGAAATTAACTCACCAGGAATAACCGAAACCTAAATCGGGTAAGGGCTGGTCTTTCTCCGGCCCTCCCCACAGCACCCGGCATGCGGGTCCGCACCGGGCGGTTCAACGATGATGGTGAA
>NZ_JBLYZG010000193.1:0-1158 GCF_049310245.1 Endozoicomonas sp. ALB115
GCGCAATGGTGCTCTGCAAGCTTATGCATTCGAATGTGGCAAGTTGAAAGATCTTTATCTGCTTCCTATTGATGGTACGGGTCTCTTTTATTCGGGAACCTGCCGCTGTGATGACTGCTGCATTAAAAACGAGGGCAAAAAAAGTGAAACCTTTTACCACAATATTATGGGGGGCTGTATTGTCCACCCTTCCAGAAAAACCGTCATTCCTTTAGCGCCGGAAGCAATTTGCCGACAGGATGGTTCCACAAAAAATGATTGTGAAAAAGCGGCAATAAGACGTTTTCTGGCGCAGACAAAACATGACCATCCACGCCTGAAACTGGTGATTCTTCTGGATGGTCTATATGCGGACAACCCTACCATTGCTCTGATCAGAGAGCATGGCTGGCACTATATTATCGTGGCCAAAGATGGTAACCATGTGTCGCTTATTGAGGCCATGAATGCCCTTTATGACGAAGGCCAGGTTCATCACCACAAAATCGTTGATGAGAAAAATAACACGACTCATAAATTCCGCTACGCCAATAACGTCCCCCTCAATCTTCAGGATGAAACAGAGCGGGTTAATGTTCTGGATTACATTGAAATCGACAAAAAAGGGATCCAGCATGTCTGGTGCTGGGTAACTGATCTTGAATTAACCGATGATACCGTTGAATCCGTGATGCGAGGAGGCCGTTGTAGATGGCGCATTGAAAATGAAACGTTTAATACCCTGAAAAATCAAGGCTATCAACTTGAACACAATTACGGTCATGGCGAAAAACATCTGGCTACGAATTTCGCCTACCTTACTTTTCTCGCATTCCTGGTTGATCAGATTCAGGAATTTTCTTGTCCAAAATTTCAGCAGGCTTTAAATAAACCAAAGAAGCCTACACGAAAGCGATTATGGAGGAAAATCACCAGCTTCTTTCTCACGTTAATGATTGATAGCTGGGACAGTTTGTTTAAAGCCATTGCCCATGGTGCTAAAGCACAAAAGATAGCTTTTGACACATCATGATTTGGCAAGATAGCCAGAATTTTTCAGGGTGATGATAGTTATTTTTCTTAGCAGCGAAAGTTGAGGGTTCTCTTGTGTTTTCAGAAATTATGAGTATGTCAGTTTTCTGGTTGTGGCAGCTGACGTGTATTCATCGGGAGTAGCTG
>NZ_JBLYZG010000194.1:0-1125 GCF_049310245.1 Endozoicomonas sp. ALB115
ACAAGACTCCTTATGAGGCATTCAAGGAGTTAACCGGAATAGATGCAAGAAAAATCATGGGTTATGCATTTATGACTTGAATTCAGGTTTTTATATTTTCATGAATTAATGAAATATAACTATGGATAGAAGTTCTGCTGGTATCATTGGTCAATACACAACATCAGGTAACGGTTACAACCAACCGAATAGCCATACCCCTTCTTCAGGGCGTGGTCGATATAGACATGCCACAGTCAGACAGCGGGATAGTCACCCCCGCTCTACCCAAGGGTGTAATGAATTTCACCATTCTTCTGGCACACGCCCTTCTCAATATTTAATTCACCGTTCAGTAAACTGTGCTCAAGATTTTAATGCCCTCATTAAACAAGAAATAGTGGAAGATCTGGTGAGAAGATCGGATCGTTTCGGTCATCGCTATGATGGGAGAAATCACGGGCAATATGCCAGTTCAATTAAAAAATACACGTCAGCTGCTAAAAGACCGTTAAATCGAACAGAACAAAGCCAGCTGATGCGTTTGCTGCAAAATTTTACCGCAACACGGAGCTGGAATTGGCGAAGCCTGACGACAACACTTCACTCATTTACTTCAGCGGGTGTTTTTACCCCTCATAAACCCTTTGATGAGCATGTTAAGCTTACTCAAACTGCCTTATTGTCAACACTACTTGATGCAATAATATTTAACTGCAACCAAAAACCTGAAGCCAGTGATATTGGTGCTCAGGAAATCACTAACCTGCTGTGGGCCATGGCGAAACTGGTGGACAACGGGCAGAAGCAGACACCAGAACTCAACGGGGCCGTGGCCGCGCTGTTGCCACACGTGAACGTACAGAATGACCAATTTATTACTCAGGGAATCGCCAACCTGCTGTGGGCCATGGCGAAACTGGTGGACAACGGGCTGGAGCGGACACCAGGCCTCAACGAGCCGGTGGCCGCGCTGTTGCACCACGTGAACGCACAGAAAGCTAACTTTAAACCACAGGAAATCGCCAACCTGCTGTGGGCCATGGCGAAACTGATGGACAAAGGGCTGGAGCGGACACCAGGTCTTAACGAGGCCGTGGCCGTGCTGTTGCCCCAAGTGAACGCACAGAAAGACCAGTTTATTCC
>NZ_JBLYZG010000195.1:0-1124 GCF_049310245.1 Endozoicomonas sp. ALB115
CCTGAATTCGTATCATAAATGCATAACCTCTGTAACCAGAGGGTTGCCACTGAACTGCCTTTGAAATGAATCAGAACTCAGGGGTACTCTGTTAAGCAACCAAACCAAACAGAGGACGCCACGGATGGCCTTTAAGCACCTGAGCTCTGAAGAGAGACATTATATCGAAATTGAACTGAAAAATGGGACCTCCCAGAACAAAATGGCAAAAAAACTTGGACGTTCACAGAGTTCTCTTTCACGAGAGTTAGGGAGAAACAAGGGGCTGCGTGGTTACAGGCACCAGCAGGCACATCGTATGGCCCAAAAGCGACACAAGGAAAAAAACAAGGCTGTTAAGCTGACAGAAGATATTAAACGACGAATTTCTAATGATATTTGTTCAGACTGGAGTCCTGAGCAAGTGGCGGGAAGGCTTAAAAAGGAAGGAGAGATCAAGCTACACCACGAAACGATTTATCAGTTTATCGCAGATGATAAGCGTAACGGTGGCAGCCTCTATAAGCACTTGCGACACCAGAAAAAGACATACCGGAAAAGATATGGCTCAGCCCATAACCGAACCGGCATACCTAACCGGGTTGGTATTGAAGAACGTCCAGCAGTAGCCAACAACAGAGAACGTGTCGGTGACTGGGAGGCTGACACCATAATAGGTAAAAACCATAAAGGGGCCATCGCAACATTGGATGAACGGAAGACCAAGCTTCGCCTTGCTGTTCCTCTGCCAGGTAAGAAGGCAAAAGCGGTTAAACAGGCGATGATCGGCGCGCTCAAGCCCCTGAAAAAGTTCGTCAAAACCATCACTTACGACAATGGTAAGGAGTTTGTTCAGCATGAGGAGATTGCCAAAGCTTTGAAATGTGACAGTTACTTTGCTGCACCATATCACTCCTGGGAGAGAGGTCAGAATGAGAACGCTAATGGCCTGCTCAGGCAGTACTTCCCCAAGTCTATGGAACTTAATAACGTCACAGAAAAAGAAGTCATGATAGCGGTAGATAAGCTGAACAGTAGGCCCAGAAAATGTCTTGGTTACAAGACTCCTTATGAGGCATTCAAGGAGTTAACCGGAATAGATGCAAGAAAAATCATGGGTTATGCATTTATGACTTGAATTCAGG
>NZ_JBLYZG010000196.1:0-1119 GCF_049310245.1 Endozoicomonas sp. ALB115
ACGGAGCCGTAGTGTTGGATGACAATGTTTGAGTGCTTGCCATCCCGGATGGCGTCATTGACACATCGGTGGTATTCATCGACGAACTCAGTTCCGGTGAGAGCAGAGCCGTAGTGTTGGATGACAGTGCCTGAGTGCCTGTCATGCCGGATGGCGTCAGTGAGACATCGGTGGTATTGATCGACGAACTCAACTCTGGAGAGAGCGCAGCCGTGGCACTGGATGATAACGTCTCGGTGCCTGCCATGCCTGATGGCGTCATGGACACATCGGTGGTATTCATCAACAAACTCAGCTCGGGTGAGAACGGTGCCGTAGTGTTGGATGACAATGCCTGAGTGCCTGCCATGCCTGATGGCGTCATGGACACATCGGTGGTATTCATCGACGAACTCAACTCTGGAGAGAACGCAGCCGTGGCACTGGATGATAACGTCCGGGTGCCTACCATGCCTGATGGGCTCAGTGATACCTCAGCAGTATTGATCGACGAACTCATCTCCGGTGAGATCCGGGCCATCGTACTGGATGACAATGCCTGAGTGTTTGCCGCTCCGGACGGGCTCAGTGAACTCTCTGTAGCATTAGCGAACGAACCAGACCCGGATGAGGCTAAAGCGGCGATACCGGACGACACTGCCTGGCTACTTGCCGTCTCTGACGAACTCAATCCGGGTGCCAGCATAGGTGCAGGGGTATGCGGCCATAAAGCCGTCGATAATAATGCTTCTGAGGCGTCCGGTGGTATATGGCTGGAACTGCCCTCAGATACCGCCAAGGATGTTAGCAATCCGGCTTCACTGGTTGTGGCTGCAGATGACATTGCAGGGGTAATGTCAGCCCGTTCTGTCACGGTTACAGCCGTGGTTGATACGCTGGTCGATACCGGTGGCTGCGGGGTGCTGGTCTCCGGCGCGATGGTGGCCAATGCATGCATGTCAGAAGACACCTCCGCCTGTGCGCCGGTTGCCGATGCGATCGCAACAACAGGGCTACTGTTGTCAGCAACCACTCCGGGATTGCTGCCTGGCCTGTCCGTGGCAGGTTGCAGGCCTGTGACGGGCGGCTGGCCGGTCGTTAACAATCCACTGGTGGGCGTGGTTCCTCTGTTACCACTGC
>NZ_JBLYZG010000197.1:0-1115 GCF_049310245.1 Endozoicomonas sp. ALB115
AGCACAAAAGACCCACGACTATGGAACCCGCCGACTTACTCATTACGCAGTTTAGAACCTATTTGAAATGGAACAAGTGTCGCCTGAACGTCCTTGCTTTCCTTGTGCTGGGGTTGCTGGAAAAACAGACCGTAAACTTCACAAGTCTTGCAACCACCTTTCCCGGAAGGTCGCAGACTCTTTCCTGTTACCGAAGGATTCAGCGTTTTTTTCTCGAGGTGGTTTTTGATGAAAGTATCATGGCCACATTGATTGCCAGTCTGTTCGCACCGGAAGGCAAGTGGCAGCTCAGCATGGATCGGACTAACTGGATGTTTGGAATCTTCAAAATCAACATCCTGTTTCTGGCAATAAACTACAAGGGAATGTCTATCCCGATTTTATGGACACTCCTGCCCAAAAAAGGTTGCTCGAATACGACTGAACGCGTTGAGCTGCTGAAGAGGTTCCGAAAAATTTTCCCTGAGCAAGCCATACAGCGCCTGTTAATGGATAGAGAGTTTAAAGGAAAACAATGGCTGAAATATCTGGTTCATGGTAACTGGCCCTTCTGCATCAGAGTTCCCAACAATACGCTTGTTCCCAATAAGCACCAAAACAGGTTGCTGCCAGTAACCAGAATATTTTCACTGTCAACAGGCGAAACCATGGCAATCCGGCAGCCACGAAAAGTCTGGGGGCAAATGGTATACCTTGCCGCCTCCAAAAAAGGGAGCGATCCGATGGTGGTAATCTGTAACGCCGAACCTTGGCGTGCCATTAGTGACTATCTCCAGAGATGGCAGATAGAAACCATGTTCCAGGCTATGAAAGGACGGGGCTTTAACCTTGAGGACACGCATCTGAAGGATCGGGATAAAATATCGAAATTGCTGTGCACTCTGGCATTAGCCTTTTGCTGGGCATATAAGACAGGTGAGTGGATAAATGAAACAACGCCTATCAAGGTAAAAAGCCATGGGCGAAAAGCACAATCTATCTTCCGAGCAGGACTGGATTATCTTGCCCGTATTTTGAATCATATCGATACGTGGCTGGAAGAGCTATTTGGGGCTGTAGCACTGCTCTTTGAGACCAGGTGGGAGAGAGCCTCATGAAAATTGTCGTGTACAGTG
>NZ_JBLYZG010000198.1:0-1108 GCF_049310245.1 Endozoicomonas sp. ALB115
GCGGACTCCGGGCAGGAGCGGACGCCAGAGTTCAACGAGGCCGTGGCCACGCTGTTGCACTGCGTCAACGCACAGAAAGACCAATTTATTCTTCAGAATATCGCCAACCTGCTGTGGGCCATGGCGAAACTTACGGACTACGGGCAGGAGCGGACACCAGAGTTCAACGAGGCCGTGGCCGCGCTATTGCCCCGGGTGAGCGCACAGAAAGACCAATTTATTCCTCAGCAGATCGCCAACCTGCTGTGGGCCATGGCGAAACTGGTGGACAACGGGCAGGAGCAGACACCAGAGCTCAACGAGGTCGTGGCAGCGTTGTTGCCCTGCGTGAACACACAAAAAGACCAATTTATTCCTCAGCATATCGCCAACCTGCTGTGGAGCATGGCAAAACTGGTGAACAACGTGCAAGAGCAGATACCTGGTCTCAACGAGGCCGTGGCCGCGTTGTTGCCCCGGGTGTACGCACAGAAAGCTAACTTTAAACCACAGGAAATCGCCAACCTGCTTTGGGCCACCGCGAAACTCGGTGAGCTCGTTGAGCTGGACGTGGTTACCTCTATCTTCAAATCGCTTGTTCACAAAATCAGTGAAAACCCTCAGTCCTCTCAGCAAAATATATTTATGTCTCTCTGGGGCGTAATGGTATGCTGTGCCAGGTTGTCTCTGGTCTCCAAGGCCAATAAAAATAACGTGCTTGAAAAGCACCTGGATGACCTGCTTACTCGCCTGGAAAATACCCCCCCGGACAATGAAAAGGATCAACGCGTCATTGCCATGGCCGCCAGTTGGCTTGGCAGACCCTTTCCGATCGTCCCCCATTACCGGGCAACCCTTTCAGAACCTCAAACTTTCTTCCGTGATCAACTCCAATCACGCCTTCCCTCTTTGAAGATTGAAGAAGAAAAGAGTTTGAACTTATTACCTCCGGTTGACCTGTTTCTGCCAGAGCACAACATGGTGATTGAAATTCAGGGACCATTTCATTACGTGAATGGTGATTTCAAAACCAGGAATGGTTCGACTCTGCTGAAAATTGCACTGTTGCAAAAAGCAGGGTTTGAGGTCATTGAAATTCCGGTTAAACAGCGTTGGAACCGGGATTTAA
>NZ_JBLYZG010000199.1:0-1088 GCF_049310245.1 Endozoicomonas sp. ALB115
GCCTCGTCAGTAAAATCTGTGGGTCATTTCCGGTTCAGGTAACTTGCCAAGCGCATGATATAACGCGATTTCCGCACATCTGTAGGTCCTGAAACCGTATGATTTTCTCGTAGTGAGTTTTATCTTGGTGTTCAGACCCTCAACGATACCGCTGGAATACGCCTTTTTCGCCTTGAACCAGTTCAGGATAAGTGGCTTGTGTCGTCGAACAGTTTTAGCAACTTTCTTCATCGGTTCTATCTTTGATCGCATCACTCTTGTACACCACCGGTCTAGGTATTTTCCTGCCCAGTGTGGTGAAATGTAGTCCCAGAACACTTGGAACTCTTCTCTGAGAAGATAGGCTCTGACACTTTTCAGGTTGTACTGAAGCACTGTGTTCAGCTTGATCTCTTCTTTCTCGGTCAGGTTCTCTTTTCGCTTGAGCAGACACCAGCGTGTTTTTTTCAGCACCGGTTCATAACCATCTGCCTGAAGCTGTTTGTGTTCCGTGGCCCTGACTTCATCAATGGCCTTATTCAGCATGGCAACGATATGAAAGCGATCCAGAATATGTAATGCTTGGCTGGCAAACACCGCAATCGCTTTTACGTAGGGTTGCCACATATCAGAACAGACATACTCCAACCGCTGGCTTCGCTGTGTACCCAGGAAAGCGAAGAAGCTGCGAATCGTAGCTTCGGTGCGCTCCTGACCAACCCATAGTAGCCGTGTACAGTCGCGATCAATCTGGTAGACAACAGTCAAGTATTTATGGCCGATCTGATACGCCACCTCATCAACTCCAATGGCCTTGATATTATCAAGTGAACGATGCTTCTTGCCCCACTCAACCACATACTCAACAGCATGGAAGACCTTCTCCCACGAGGTATTGAATGTACGGGCGACCTCCTTCCAGGAGAGCTTTCTAGCCCAATTTGCCAAAAACTGCATGTAAACTTTGGTGAGTTCCTTCTTGCCTTCAGCCCATGGAACCTGTTCAACCTTTACGCCACATGTCTTGCATTCAACCCTACGCATTTTGTAGAGGAGAAAAACCCTGATTCCCCAGAGAGGGACAAACTCGAAGCGACGTTCAGTAAGAC
>NZ_JBLYZG010000200.1:0-1073 GCF_049310245.1 Endozoicomonas sp. ALB115
CTTTTATTCGGGAACCTGCCGCTGTGATGACTGCTGCATTAAAAATGAGGGCAAAAAAAATGAATCCTTTTACCACAACATTATGGGGGGCTGTATTGTCCACCCATCCAGAAAAACCGTCATTCCATTAGCGCCCGAAGCGATTTGTCGACAAGATGGTTCCACAAAGAATGATTGTGAAAAAGCGGCAATAAGACGTTTTCTGGCCCAGACAAAACACGACCATCCACGTCTGAAACTGGTGATTCTGCTAGATGGTCTATATGCGGACAACCCTACCATTGCCATGATCAGGGAGTATGGGTGGAACTTTATCATCGTGGCCAAGGATGGTAACCATGTGTCGCTTATTGAGGCCATGAACACCCTTTATGATGAGGGTCAGGTTCATCATCACAAAATCGTTGATGAGGAAAATAACACGACTGATAAATTTCGCTACGCCAATAACGTACCACTCAATCTTCAGGATGAAACTGAGCGGGTTAATGTTCTGGATTACATTGAAATCGACAAAAAAAGAATTCAGCATGTCTGGTGCTGGATAACCGATATTGAATTAACCGATGATACCGTTGAATCCGTAATGCGAGGAGGTCGTTGTAGATGGCGCATTGAAAATGAAACGTTTAATACCCTGAAAAATCAAGGCTATCAACTTGAGCACAATTACGGTCATGGCGAAAAACATCTGGCTACTAATTTCGCCTACCTTACTTTTCTGGCATTCCTGGTTGATCAGATACAGGAACTGGCTTGTCCAAAATTTCAACAGGCTTTAAATAAGCCAAAGAAGCCTACACGCAAGCGATTATGGAGGAAGATCACCAGTTTCTTTCTCACGTTGATGATTGATAGCTGGGACAGTTTGTTTAAAGCGATTGCCCATGGTGCTAAAGCACAAAAGATAGCTTTTGACACGTCATGATTTGGCAAGATAGCCAGAACTTTTCAGGGTAGTGATAGTTATTTTCCATAGCAGCACGAGCTGTAGTCTCTTTGCGTTTTCAGAAATTATGAATACACCGGTTTTCAGGTTCGGCCTTCTGACGTGTATTCGTCGGGAGCCACTG
>NZ_JBLYZG010000201.1:0-1071 GCF_049310245.1 Endozoicomonas sp. ALB115
AGGCGCAGAATCCGGCGTTGCAATTCAGGGTCAAGATTCCGCCCCGGATAATTTTCCGGATTACCGGTCAACAAAACCCGGTGGTTATCTGTTAACTCGTAGGTCTGGCCATTGACGCAGAGCCGGGGAGACGATTGCAGCAAACCGGTCAGTGGTGACAATAGTCCGTGCTGCACCAGGTTGGCTTCATTAATAACCAGCAGGCCCGGGCGTCTTCTCCTGGCCCAATCCGTTATCTGCCCGGGTACCGAATGAGAGACCGTATTGCCCTGCCGGTCTCGTTTCAGGGAGACCGAACCGTACAGGTCTTCCCAGGTGGTGTTCGGTCCCAGGGTCAGGGTTTTCACTGTGTGCTGGTCAGGCTGTGGGCCAGCGGCAAGCCGGTTCATTGATGCCTGCCGCCGTTCCTGTAACGCTTGCCCGGTGGCGACGGCCAGGCAGGATTTACCGGTACCCGCCGGGCCATTGAGCTCAATGATCCTGTGCTGTCTGAGCATGGTCGTGAGCTGTTCAAGCCGCTTGCCCTGTTGCTGCTGATGGTGACAGCTGGCCTTGAGCCAATCTGAGGCCAGTGTCTGCAAGGAGGTTGTCAGCAGCGGTTCCGAAAAGGCGTGCTGAAGCGGCTGTTGCAGCTGCTCCAGTGGCTCAGACGGATGGCATTGGCTAATGGCGGTCAGTTGCTGGTTCAAGTCCCGGGCTTGCCGATGCACCGGGATACTCTGGCTGCCACAGACCCGCAGGGCGTCGTACAGCAGGCGCAGGCGATGGCCGGAATAGGGATGGATATTGTCGTTCAGTACCGGCAAAAGATCAGCCTCAATGCCCTGTTGAGGGAATATTGAGTGGATAATGGCGGCCATCTTCGCGGTGCAGCGGGGAGAAGGTTCGCCGAAAATATCAGGCAAATACTCGCCCAGTGCCGGTGCCATATAACGGGCCAATGGCCAGAAATGATCGGCCAGATCCTTTGGGTGCTTCAGGGCTGGCAGGGTGTTCAGGATGGCAGCAATGCCATCACGATCAACCCCTTCCATGGAATCCGGAAATATCCCACTGATCTGAGCTTTGACA
>NZ_JBLYZG010000202.1:0-1055 GCF_049310245.1 Endozoicomonas sp. ALB115
AATCTGGATGGCACCAGCTTTCATGTGGATGGAATCTATAACAGTCATGAAAATCCTGATGACTTGAATTGTATCCATATCTGCCGCGGTTACAGCCGTGACCACCGACCTGACCTGAATCAGGTGGTCTTGCAGTTAATGACCGAAAATGAGGCAGGTATTCCAGTGTTTATGGCACCTGCGAGCGGTAATGTAAACGACAAAACTTGTTTTCAGGAAATTATCAAAAATCATCTGTCGTGTTTCAAGGAGACTTTGAATAGCCGCTATCTGGTCGCTGATGCCGCCATGTACGTTGCTGAAACCCTTCAGTTGCTTGACGAGCAAAAGCAGCTGTTTATCTCCCGTGTGCCCCTGAATATCAAGGGTGCAAAGGAGCTGGTCGGCAAAGCGCCAGCCATGTCATTGGAGCCGGTTGAAGGCTATGAAGATTATTACTCTGCTGAAGTGCCTTCCTGCTATGGAGATGTTAAACAACGATGGTTCTTGTTTCTCAACAAAAAGCGCAGGCTGGTTGAACAGAAAACACTGACCCGAAAGATGCAGAAGCAGTCACTGAAAGAAGCCCGTGATCTGGAAAAGCTGGGAAAAAAGGCCTTTCTGTGTCGGGACGATGCATTGAAGGCTTTTGCCTTATGGCAGAAACAATCGAAACTCTGCCAGAGTGCAACGGAGCCTGAGGTTACCGGTAAACCCTGTTATTCGGGCAGGGGACGGCCATCGCCGGATAGCAAGCCTGATCACTTCGAGTACTTTGTGCAGGCTGAATGCTTTGTTCCCTGTCAGAAAAGGGAGAATGCACAGGCCTCACTGGGTTGCTTTATCCTGGGCACCAATGAATTGGATCAGAATTGCATGAGTGCGACGGAGCTATTGTCTACCTACAAGTCACAACAACAGGTTGAGGGCGGCTTTCGATTCCTGAAAAGCCCGGACTTTCTGGTCTCTTCACTCTATCTGAAGAAAGCTGAGCGCATTGAAGCTCTGTTAATGGTGATGACACTGTGCCTGATGGTCTATGCTGCTATCCAGCACAAAATAAGGCACGAGCTGAA
>NZ_JBLYZG010000203.1:0-1047 GCF_049310245.1 Endozoicomonas sp. ALB115
AGCCTTGGGTTTAATATTCGCTTCCCCGGGCAGTATGCGGATAGTGAGAGTGGGTTGTATTACAACCGGTTCAGGGATTATGCGCCGGGTAGTGGTAGATATGTCCAGAGTGATCCGATTGGGTTACAAGGTGGATTAAATACCTTTGGGTACGTATACCAAAATCCGTTGAATTATTCTGACCCCGATGGGCAGCTACCTGTCTTTGTCGTCTTAGGTTTGATAAATGGTTCAATTAGTGTTGCTGCAACTTTAATTAGTAGCGATTGTGCAAGCCAAGGAGATCTCTTAACTTCCTTTGCTTTTGGCTTTGCGACAGGCGTTCTTGGTGGCGTTGGCTCCGGACTAAATGCTGCGAAGTTCTCTACGGCGCTACTTGGCAGAGATGTGCCTAAGGCCAGTGGGGTAATCGCATCAGTAATGGCTGGAATGAATGGCTCAATGGCTGGAGCAGCAGATGCAGCAGGCAGTGCAATGACTGGCAGTGGGTGCGGATGTGATTTGTGAGTAAAATACGACAGAAAATTATAAACATTACTGGGTTAAATGGTGATCCAGTAATTTTGCTCTCTTTTTTTTGGTACATCTTTAATGTACTTGTGAGTGTAAACTATGTTTTACCAATCGACGCGAAGGCAGAAAGCTATGGTGGCTTTGAAAGCATAGAAGCTTATATGGCTTATGCATTTCTGTTTACATTTGTCCCACATATTTTGTGCATGGAGAAAGGTGTGCATGATTTTTTTGGGGTGAAGTTTCTAAATGATGCTTTTATATTGATACCAGCATTTACGCTTCATTGCTCGCTTTCAGCAGTAGTTTTGTGAGTATGCATATTCTAACTCGCTCCCCCAATGAGTAGTTTCTTTCTTACTCCGGGCTCCCATGTTCTGCGTGGGAGCCCTACTTCTACATTAACGTTCACTTACGATGCCACCGGCCGCATGCTCACCGCAACCAATCCGGAAAGCCAGCTGAGCTGGACTTACGACAAGGCAGGTCGAATCCTGCAGGAAACGGCGGACGGCAGAACCATTGCCATTCAAT
>NZ_JBLYZG010000204.1:0-1037 GCF_049310245.1 Endozoicomonas sp. ALB115
AGCTATGTTGCGTTTAAGGGTTGAAGTGAAGAAATTCTAAAATTTTGTTGCCCAGTCGATCAGATGTTAGAGCATTGATGCCAGTTAAAGCCCTTCTCCATCCCAGATAGTGTGATAGATATTTTGTCGCAACTCCGTGAAAAATCCCTGTAATCCACTGCTTCAGGTGGCTGTGGTATGCATTCACATGCTGTAAGTGAAAAACACCTTCTATCACCCGTATTCCAGAGGATGACACCAGCTCCTTAAAAGTAAATCCTAACGCTCTCGCAAGCTTTTCATGTGCAAGACTGGCATCGGCACATACGACAGTTTCAATATTTATCCGACCATTTAAATGGCGACAGAGTTCATCAGCGCTCTCATTTTTCAATACACCATCAACCGTCTGACTTCCTCGGTCTCTAGCTACCATGACTGGTATTTTTCGACAGTCTGTCTTTTTATCACTACCTCGTTTCCTCGCGGGTCTTGGCAGGCCTTTTTTTTGACCTTTAAAAGATTCACGAAAAAAAGTTTCATCGAGTTCGGCAATACCACTGAGTTCTGGTGCCTGATCATGCTCAATGACCTGTAAAAAACGATGTCGCCAACGGAATGATGTATTTAACGAAACTCCGCATTGCTTGGCAGCCGGGCGAAGCGTTAAAGAGTGGGTCATTCCCTCAAGATATTTCGGCCATGCTTCAGGGCGTCTTAAACGGGCCAAAGGTGTTTTGGAAAAAGCGTTCAGTGTTTTTCGGCAAATCTTGCACCGAAATCGTTGGCGTTTGTTCCTTTTCCCCCAGCGCTGAAGGGCTTCAGATCCACAATGAGGACATTTTGGAGCCCGTACAAAACTATCCTCAATAGACTTTGCAATATCGGAAGGAGAATTTTGCTCTGATAGAGCATTGATAAGAGTATTTCGCTGCTGGCTGCTTAATAACGGCACAGCATTAAGAAGATCTTGAAACTGTTGGGGCTTCATAACGTAGCCTCCCATTGCAGGGGATCACGACAGTTTAGACCTATCAACCTTTAAAACAAACATAGCC
>NZ_JBLYZG010000205.1:0-1014 GCF_049310245.1 Endozoicomonas sp. ALB115
AAGCTTCCTGCCCACTCCAATGTCCGGGGTGCTTCTTACTATGCGGATCATGAAGGTCATTTGAAATGAGCACGCAACAACTGATAGAGCAAATCAGAGAGCTTCGGCTACCGGGCTTTGAGCAAGCATTGCCCCGTATGTTTGAAACACCCGACCAGATGAAACTGCCTTTTGAAGATCGTCTCAGCCTGTTACTTGAAGCTGAAACGCTGGATCGTAAGCAGCGCAAACAGCAACGACTCAGGAAGGCGGCAAAAATCAAGCAGGCCAGCGCCTACGTGGAAGATATTGATTATGCGGCCAGTCGGGGGATTGATCGGGGTGCATTAGAAACACTGTGTCGATGCGACTGGATAACCAGAAATCAGTTTTTATTGATGCCATTATGGATCGTCTGATTCACCGTTCACACCGTCTGGAACTGTCAGGGGAGTCAATGCGTAAGAAGCAAAGTCTCAGTTCGGTAAAACAGGAATAATATTCAGTAAACCGCAGGCGTGAACAATCAAAAAGGGAACCACAGACCAGTTCTTAAATAATCTATGGTTCCCGTATCTGCAAACTGATGAATACGCCGGATACGGTGCTGTGGCTGAAAAAAAAGACCTTTGGTACTCAGGCAGTGCCATTTTTTACAGCCTGATCGAAAGTGCAAAGGCTAATGGACTGGAACTCTACGATTATCTCTGTCGTGAATTGTAACGAGTACCCGGCTGTAATTCTGTGGATGCTTTGGAAGTCTTGTTGCTATAGCAATTATGTGAACAGAGTCAAAAAATATATTGACTTTATTTATAGCTGTTGACACCGATTTACACTGCTGTTTGAATGTGTTTCATTCAATAAGAACAACTCAATAGTGAAAGGGATACATGGAATGACCCGAGGAATGATGGCCTACGTTCGTGGCCGTACTGCTTATATCCAGTCTTTCGCTGGTACCTGGAAAGAATCGCCTGTTATCAGTAGATGTCGCAAGCTGAAAAGCTTTCCTTCTCCAAGCCTCTTCTAACT
>NZ_JBLYZG010000206.1:0-1005 GCF_049310245.1 Endozoicomonas sp. ALB115
TGGCTATGACAACAGCAGCGATGAACTGACGGGCTTACAGGGCAATGATGCGCTCTATGGTTACAGTGGTGAGGACCGACTGGTTGGCGGTGTTGGGAATGATCAGCTTCAAGGTGGTGCCGGTAATGACACCTATGTAATTGCCAAGGGGGATGGGCAGGACATTATTACCGAGAACCGAAGTGGGAGTGACACCGATCGTATTCTCCTGGGTGGCGGTATATTGCCAGAACACACCTCGGTTCACCGCCATGGACAGCATCTGCTGATCACTACAGACGGCGATAGTCAGTCTATTCGAGTCAATAACTACTTCAACAGCGATGCTGCCACGAACTATGCCGTAGACACCATTGAGTTTGCAGATGGTACCCAATGGGATATCGAAACCATCAAGGGCAAAGTGATTGTTCCTACGGAAAGTAATGATGAGATTTGGGGTTATGGTTCGGACGATACACTTTCTGGTCTGGCTGGAGATGATGTGATCCGCGCCCAGAGTGGCAATGATTCTGTTGATGCTGGAGCAGGTAAGGATACCGTTTATGGCGGTGATGGGCAGGATGCTTTGGTGGGTGCCAGCGGTGCTGATCGCCTTTATGGTGAAAATGGTGACGATCAACTGGTCGGCGATGAAGGTGTAGACCAATTGTATGGCGGAAGTGGTAATGACTCTCTAAATGGTGGGCGTGGTGATGATCGTCTGGAAGGCGGAGCAGGCAATGACACCTATGTGATTGCCAGAGGTGATGGGCACGACACCATTACTGAGTATTGGCGTGGCAGTGATACGGATCGCATTCAACTGGGTGAAGGGATTTCACCGGAAAGTGTGGTGGCTCGTCGGCAAAATACAGACCTTCTATTGCACATTGGAGATGACCAGTCGGTTCGTGTTCGAAATTATTTCAACAGTGATGCGACGACCAATTACGCCGTTGACGCCATTGTGTTTGCTGACGGTACCCGTTGGGATATTGAAACGGTTAAACAAAAAGTGCTGGT